>JAITDV010000056.1 GCA_031282385.1 Planctomycetaceae bacterium
AGCTGATGTTTATTTATATTAGCTCTTCAGAGGATGTTAATATAGATTTCCCCTCGCGAGGCTGTGAATATTCCATTCCCCTCCAGAGGCGGTGAACATTAATTTTCCCTCCAGAGGCGGTGAACATTAAATTCCCCTCCAGAGGCGGTGAACATTAAATTCCCCACGAATTGACACGAATTTGCACAAATTATTTAACTCTTTGACTTTCGTGAAAATTTGTGGACAAAATGAGTTTTTATAAGTTCCTTACAAATAGTTTTCTCAATTGGAGGTTTCTTGATGAATAAAATTAAATTGGGATTTACATTGATGGAGTTATTGATAGTAATTGGTTTGCTTGGTTTTATTGCGACGCTTATAATTCCGCAATTTGCCGGCACCAGAAACGACGCAATCGAACCAGTCATCCAATCCGAACTCGCCGAAATCCAACGCGCCTTTCTACGTTTCAAAAACGATTATAACTTGCGTCAAGAAGATTACTTCCAAATCGCGAAATACGGCGTGTCCGTATTGTTGACCAATAGATTAGCTGATGCTGATAAAGACGACTTTTACTTGACCGAGTGGGACGCGGATCGGCAACGCGGTTGGCGGGGTCCGTATCTCCATTCTGAACATGAACGAAATATTGACATAACTAAAATAGGACAACCCGAAGGCAGAATCACCGTTCCCGTAATTCTTACACCAGACCAAAATACATATTACCGCATCATCGCAACAGACAAAAACAACAACGTAATAATTCCTTCGCAGGATAAAAAAAATCAAATACACCAACTCTGGTTAGTCTATCCGTACGACGTAACCCAAATCAAAGGAATCCCCGAATCCAATGAACCCGAACGAAAATATTATCGAAAACTTATTGCCGAAACCGAGTAAGCTTGGAATGACGCTTATTGAGTTGCTTATTGTTCTTGGTATTTTGGCTGTGTTGTCTGGAATGACGTTGACTCTGGTCTCCGAAATGGACAGCAGCAACCGACAAAATACCACCAAAGTTAAACTCGATCAAATCGAATCCGCTATCATCGGAACTCCTTCACATTACAGCCGTTTCGTAAATGACTTGGGAAGATTGCCGGTAATAATTGACGGAGATGGCAAAGAATTTAGCGAACTATGGGATAGTAATCTATTTCAATCCCCTGAAAACATAACCATCGAATATAAGGGACATAATAACGACTTCGAAAATCTTACTAATTCCATAAATAACACAATTAACGTAACGTTAAATGTCGGTTGGAAAGGACCATATCTGAATGTGCCAAATGGAAAATTATTTGACGGATTCGGAAATAGTTTTTGGATTGCAGACGGTGGTAATGAAATAACCTATGATAATGAAGATTTTTGGAATGCTCTAAACCCGTTGCCCAATACTGATCCCATAACAATCATAAAATTTGGAAGTCTAGGCGAAGATAACAAAAACGATACAGAAACCGAAACCGAAACCCCTGCAACAAACACAACTCAAAATTGGCAAAATAAAGACGATAAACGCGAAATCAATTCTGCCAACTTCTTTGCAACTTTACACGTACAAATCCTATTACGCGACTCCAGCACAAACCAAACAACATGGTTGCCAGCAACAAAAACAACCGAAAACACCGGTTATAAAAAATACACAGCTGACAGTAATCTTTCTCAAAATGATATTGTCTTGCCTGCCGAAAGTGCTATTTCAACTACTACAAATCCATTTGAAAAAAATGACTTATTCATTTGTCTGACTCAACCAAGTACAACAATTATAAATACAAATTGGACAAGAACACAAATTTTTAAAATAGGTGAAAATGAAAATGAAAATGCTAAATATTTTCGTTGGCTTCCTTACTCATACAAATTAAATTGTATGCGTGTTGTTATTTTCTCACCTTACGTATCCAAAATGGCAAATGCTACCAATACAGAAGACAACACTAGCCAACAAATAAAAACATCACACATCAGAATTACAACCGCATATTATGATTTCTCTGCAACAGACAATTCCTGGAAATTTGATGATGCAATTAAAAATGTTGAAGACGATGCCAAGTTTAATGAAAGTTTCCCAGAACAAGAATATTCAGATCCAGAACATCAACAAACCGAAATCAATACAGTTACTTTCACCAACCTAACACCCGGCATCCGAAAAATATTCGCCTACGGTTACGTCAAAAATAATACAACTTCGCCTTCATACTCAAACGCCCAACACTCCAACCTCCAAACAATCGAATTAAAAACCGGCGAAAATTTCATTACAATTTACCTCAATGGTTCATTTTAGAAAAATTGTAACTATTCAGTCACGGAATACTTGCAATCCACCAATAATAAAAACAAAACATAAGGCAACTTCTATACTGATCGTACTATAAATTGCGTGACTCAAAAGCGTAAAAGCCTGCATTCCGATAGGTAAGCAGGTGAAGTTAAAGGAAATTTAAAGTGTGAACAGCTTAAAACCCATTTTTTACGGAATTATCAAAATTTTCAGAATAGACAAATTTAGACAATAAATTTATTAGACCTTTTTTCTAACCTAAAAATACATCAACGCAACAAAAAAACTACAACGAAAAACCGCCTTTAACTCCTCAGAGACCACCCCTAACCCCTCCGAAGGAGGGGAATAAG
>JAITDV010000150.1 GCA_031282385.1 Planctomycetaceae bacterium
AACAACAACGCCAATGGACAAATTATTTTTACTACGCATGTAACACAATTATTAAATCAACAAGAATTAGTTCGACCTGATGAAATCTGGTTTGTAGAAAAATCCGAAGGAAACACGAAATTGTATTCATTGAACGATTTTAAGTTACATAATAAGTCGAGTATCGAAAATGGTTATTTAGATGGTCGTTACGGCGCGATTCCTGTAATTGATGAAATTAGTATTGACAATATTAAAGAATGAGAAGTTACACAAAATCAAATCCTGAAAAATCTGTTTCCTCACCAAGATCACAAAAAAACGAGATTGCCGATTTTGGAATTTCTGATATTTCGATTAAAGATGCGGGCGTAAATTACAGGAAAGAATACGGTGAGAAATCGCCCAAAACTTTCTTTGTCATTATTTCCGGCGGTGAAGTACGCGAAAAGAACTATTTCAAAATCATTTCAAAGCAAGATAAATTTAACAGAATAAAAATTGAGTTTGTTGCTGACCTAAACCAATTAAATCCTAAAGGTCTGTTGGCAACCGCCAAAGGCAAACAAGAACGATACAAAACAAGTCAAGAAGACGAACCCGATAAAATTTTTATTATCTCGGATGTTGACCATTTTATGAAAGAGTTATTGAACATTAAACCAACATGCGAAGCTTCCGATATTTCACTGATAATCAGCAATCCTTGTTTTGAGATTTGGCTTTATTACGGCAAGTTCAATCAAAAACCGGATGACTTTATTATTCCTGAAAATCCACTTAAAATAAGTCAAGAGTTTAAAAGGTATCTCAATTACAAATTTTCAGGCGGCGTTACCCCACAACGTGCCATTTTTGATATTGAAGCCGCAATTTCCAATTCCAGCATCAATTACAAAGAAGACAACAACGGCATACCCAAACGATTCTCTACTAATATGTTTCGATTAGCAGAACAACTGTTGCCTTTTATCAAAGATGAATTGAACAAAATGATTGCAGAAAATAAAATAAAAAAATTCCCGTTCAAAAAAAGAACAATTTAATTCATTAAGAAAAATATTAACAAAAACAAAAATTAAATGCCAATGGACAATATACCAGTTGTTAATAAAATTAAAACTTATGATTTCCTTTATTTCGAAATTGTGGGGACATGTAATGCGAAATGCCGATTTTGTGTTACAGGAGTTTCTAATCATCCTAAAGGTGGGATCATTGAGGTTGATAAATTCCAAAAAGCAGTTGACATTTTATTTGAAAATAAATTAATTGATTGTAATACGGAATTCGGACTCTATAACTGGGGTGAACCGACTTTACATCCTGATCTTGGGAAAATTATTGATGTTCTACAAAACAAAAATCTTATGTATTTTCTGAGTACCAATGCCGGTAAACATGTTCAATATCAACCCGAATGGTTCAAAAATATGAGTGGTATGAGGATATCAATGTGCGGTTTCTCGCAAGAATCTTATAACAGAATTCATGGATTCAATTTTGAAGAAGTCAAAAAAAATATTGTTTCAATTGTTGAAGTTGCTGAAAAGGCTAGTTATAATACTCATAAAATATGTATTGCGCAACATATTTACCAGTTCAATACACATGAAGTATCCCAACTATACGAATTTTCTGCAAAACTAAATATTAGTTTTGATCCTTATTATGCATCTATCAATGATCCAATGATGCTTCGAAAATATATTGATAACAGACTTGAACCACAGGAGTGGAAAGAGATTTCGCAAAATATTTTCTGTCATTTCATACAAAAACGCCGTGATCTGCATCCCAGAAATTATTGTTATCAATTTGATATTTTGAATCTTGATGAGAGAGGAAATATTTTACCGTGTTGTTGTTTGCCAAGAGATCATGCAGATTATATATTGACTAATATTTTTGATAAAAATTTTATGGAGGTTTTGGGAAAATGGCAACCGACAGAAACGTGTAGAGAATGTATAAAGGCTGGATTGTCACCGTTAAAAACATTGGGCGATTCATTTAGTTTTACTAATTTTACTGTACCATCAGAGCCAAGTTTTGTCGAAGTAATTTATCTTGTTGTTAAAAAGATAAAAAGAAGATCAAAAATGATATTACATAAAGTAAAAAAAATTTTTACAAAGAAAGGTTTAAACAAATGAATAAAAAAGAATATATCAAAGATCAAGTTACGGTCATTATTCCGGTTTACAACGAGGAACGTTTTTTACGACAGGCGTTGGAGTCGGTGGTAAATCAAGTTGATCGTGTGATTATTGGCGATAATGCTTCTACCGATAATACAGAAGTGATTTGCCGTGAATTTATGGACAAATATGATTATATTACTTATTTCAGAAATTCAAAAAACTTAGGTAGTTGTCAAAATTTTATTCTTTGTGCTGAAAAAGTTGATACAGAATTTGTTTTCCATATTGGAGGACATGATTTGATTCCGCCAGATTATGTTGCCAAACTTAAGAAAACCATATTGGCAAATCCCGATGCAGTTTATGCGTATGCGGATTGTCAGATTATAGATTGTGATGGAAAATTTTTAAGTCGGCAAGAATATAACAACCAATATGCAGAGAACCCTTATGGTAGAATGCTTGCTCCTTATCTTGCTGATTCACGACCTATTATTCGCGCCACAGAGTTTATTTTACATGATAATCCGTGTAGTATTCTTTTTGGTTTATGCCGCACACAAAAAGTTATTAAAGAATGGCTAATATCACGCCCTATTGCTGGACTAGATGTTGTAACTCTCTTTAATCTATTATTATCTGGAATATTTATTCATTCCTCTGATACTGAATTCTATTTACGAGATGTTCATCAATCATGGTCGTTTGTCTCTGAAGAATACAAATCT
>JAITDV010000330.1 GCA_031282385.1 Planctomycetaceae bacterium
CATCATTCACTCCTTTGAGTTAGAGAATTTAAGCGTAAACCTATTGAAATAAATAGCTTACTACGAAAATTATAACCAAAATAAAAATAAAATAAACTGACCATTTGAACACCCTACCCCTAACCCCACCTTCGGAGGGGTTAGGGGTGGTCTCGGAGGAGTTAAAGGCGGTTTTTTGTTGTAGGTTTTTTGTTGCGTTGATGTATTTTTAGGTTAGAGAAAAGGTCTAATATGTTTTATTTCGTATTCCAGCGGAGAAATATTCGAGGTCGCCGAAACGTTCAACAAGCCAATTTATTTTAGCGTTTTCTTTGACAATTTTGAAATCGGTTTCATTGGTATCTACTAATTTCAGATCAAATATGTACTTACCAATCAATCCTGGTAACAAAGTTCGGTAATTTGCGGGAATTGCTTTTGCGCGTCCTTTGTTGATGTGGTCTATTAGATTGGTAACACAACTGTTTCGGATAGGATGATAAAATTCCGGTTTTTGCGCAAGTTTATTAGCTCTTTGCAATGCGTCAACAAACATGGCGCGAACTTCGTCAGGTGTGAAATTCAAACGGTAGAGGTAAATGTCATTTTTGTTTATTTGAGAGTCGAGTTGTAACACGTCGCGTTCATCGGCAAAAATGTAAATTAATTCAAATTGCCGCAATGCTGATGCTATTGGGTCAAATATTTCACCTTCTTCGTACCGTGCCGTGATTGACATTAAAATATGTTTTCCATCGGCAAATCCGAAACTCGACTCAACATGTGCAATCGAAGGCATTCCATTTAACGGCACAACAATTAAATCAATTGTACGTATTTGATTGAGGTCGAAAGTCGCGTTGTAATATCTGGTTTGATAATCGTTTCGCGAGTTGTATTTTGAGTAGCGGACGTTGTTGATGGTAACGAGGTTATTGTTGAAGTCGGCGGTTTGGAGTACAGAATGGTTAGGAGACCATTGGCGGTTATTGAGCGGTGTGAGTTCGCGGAGAAATTCTTGTCTGATTCCGGCGTTTACGGTTGTGTTATTTGTTTTAGCAACATTAGCTTTTTGAGTTGAACGGGCAAATGGTGATTTGATTAAATTTTCAATACCGGTTTTGGGCGGCGCGGTTTTTTGTGGAGTTGCGGGAGTTGTGTTTTGTTGTTCTGCCGGATTGTTTCCGCTCATTTGTTTGATAACAGAAGGATTCACATCGGCATAAGACGTTTGAACAATTTGATTGGAATTGTTAGAAGTTGTGAGATTTCTATTTTGCTGATAATTTTCGTAACGATAAATTGATCGCGGCAAAAGATTATTGTTAATGTTTTGAGCAACAGCAGTAATATAATGTTGTCCAATAGAAGTCGGAGTTGATGAATTTGATTGAACGGCAGGATCAACATGATTCCTGGTAGTATTGTATTGATTGGATACTAATTGATGTTGATGTATGACATTGTTTGGTTTGGAGTATGAGTTGTGCTGATACGGCGAATTACAACCGGAATTTACTAAAAGTAATACCAGTGATATTATTGTAACGATAAATGTAAAACTAATATTTAATTTTTGTACCGTCATAAAAAATCTTCCGAACATATTATAAAAAACTGTTCACACTTTAAATTTCCAAAACAATCAGAAAATTTTCTGCAACATAAATAATTACGGCAATATTCTGTTGTCGGTTCTGCGGATAATACCAATTTAAATCAACACGTTCAAGATCAATTTCAGATAAATTCACGGACAAATTGGTTTTTAAACTGTTCACACTTTAAATTTCATTCACCACCGCCTGCTT
Source organism: Planctomycetaceae bacterium (assembly GCA_031282385.1). Classification (GTDB taxonomy): domain Bacteria; phylum Planctomycetota; class Planctomycetia; order Pirellulales; family Thermoguttaceae; genus WRKP01. The sequence goes on from JAITDV010000330.1 coordinate 1,791, forward strand.
ACCTATCGGAAAGTAAGATTTACGCTCTTGAGTTATGCAATTTGTAGCACGAACAGTTTATAAGATAACTATTCAGTTGCGTGTGTTTTTCTCGGCAACTATTTTGTTACTCAAGCCAAATAAATCCGCGCGGAACAACATCGTTTTCCGAACGACTCCAATATTCCAGCACTTATTGTCTGCTTCGTTTCTATTCCCTAACCTCTTTTCTTAAACAATTGAATCCCGCGACTGAATAGTTACTTTTCAGTTATTTATGCGTTTACGTAACCCACGACAGTAACTTGTGTATCAACAGTTAATTCATTGTAGCAAATTACTACCAACCCCGGAATCATTGCACTTGTCAATTGTTTTAAGAAGAATCTGATTCGCGGATCAACAAGTACAATTGGAGTTAAATTCAATTGTGTCAGCTTCTCTAATTCCGGCAACATTTTTCTACAAATATTGTCTCTTGTTTCCGGTAATAATCTGCTGAATAAACCGTTTTCATTATATTCAAATCCCGCAAAAATCTGGTTTTCCAATACCGGATCAAGGGTTACTACATGCAACATACCATTGGCGTCTCTGTATTTTGTGCAAATTGTTCTTGCCAACTTGCGTCTGACTTCTTCGACCAGCAAAATCGGGTCTTTAGTTCGTGTTACGTTATCGCCCAAAACTTCCAAAATCTTGTCAAGTTGCCTTATCGGAACCTGTTCACGTAATAACCGTTGCAAAACTTGCTGCAATAAACTCAACGACATTAAATTCGGAATCAACTCATTGACAACCGTCGGCGCAATTTCTTTCAATTGATCAACTAAATGTTGTGTTGCATCTCTTGTCAATAGTTCATCTGCATATTTGCGCACAGTTTCCGAAAGATGCGTTACAATAACCGCACTCGGTTCAACTACATAATAACCATAAATTGCCGCCTGATCTTTTGTCGCCGCATCCACCCACAACGCTGCCGTACCGAATGCCGGTTCTATTGTTTCTATTCCGTTGACTTGACCGGTTTCTGCGCCTGACGGCATCGCAAGAAAAAGATCAGGATAAACTATTCCATTGGAAACAGGTTGACCTGAGATTCTGAATTGATACTGAATTTGATCAAGATGAAACGAATCACGAATCCTGATTTTCGGAAAAATTATACCAAGCTCTGCCGCCATCTCTTTACGCAACCTATCAATACGACTCAATAAATCTCCGCCCTTGTTCGTATCCGCAAGCGGAACTAATCCCACACCAAGCTCCAACTCCATCGGATCAACTCGTAAAAAATCTTCCGCTTTTTCTTCTTGCAATTCTTTTGCGGATTGAGCGGCGTCTGCAACACGTTTTGATTCTTCAGCCAATGTTGCCGCTTTACTATGCCGCGTCATCAGAAACGCAATCGTAATCGACGACGCCGCTATCGAAAAAAGCGGTAACTTAGGCAACTCCGTAAGCATCAAAAGAACAAGAAAAATACTCGTCAATATCAAAACCACAGGCTTCGATAACATTTGACTGATAAACTGTTGCGGTAAATTCAAACTATGACTGCTGCGCGTAACCAAAAGACCTGTTGCAATTGAAATCATGAGCGCAGGGACTTGCGAAACTAAACCATCGCCAATTGTAAGACGTGTAAAAATTGTTCCGGCTGTTGTGAAATCCATGCCGTATTGCATTACGCCAATAAACAATCCGCCAATAATATTGATCAACGTAATAACAATACCGGCAATCGCATCACCACGAACAAATTTCCCCGCTCCATCCATTGCACCAAAAAAATCCGCAGACAGTTGTATTTCCTCACGCCGTCTTTTTGCTTCTGCCTCGTCAATTAATCCAGCGTTCAAGTCCGCATCAATCGCCATCTGACGACCGGGCATCGCATCCAACGTAAACCTTGCCGCAACTTCAGCTACACGTGTTGCGCCCTTTGTGATCACAACAAATTGAATCACAACAATAATCACAAAAATTATCAAACCAACAACAATATTGCCGCTCGCAACAAAATCAGCAAAATTTTTAATTACTTCACCTGCCGCAAATTCTCCATCTTCGTTTGCCCGTGTCAA
>JAITDV010000338.1 GCA_031282385.1 Planctomycetaceae bacterium
ATTGATTGTTGAGCGCGCAAGTCATAAAAAACCGTTTATGGGCTTGACTTCGTGGGAAAATTTTCCTGACGGAAAAATTCAAAAATACGATGTTTCCATTGCCAAAAATTATTTGCAACTGGATGAATTAGACAATTTGGAGCGTATTGTTACAATGTATCTCGACTATGCCGAGTATCAAACCCGCCGTCATATTCCAATGACAATGGAAGATTGGAAAAAACGTCTTGATGCCTTTCTGCAATTCAATGAAGAAGAAATTCTTAAAGATGCAGGGCGCGTAACTCATGAAATTGCCAGGTCGTTTGCCGAAAGTGAATTTGAAAAATACCGCATTGTTCAAGACCGTCTGTTTGAAAGCGATTTTGATCGTTTTGTGAAATTGGAAAACATGGTAAAAGAGATTGAAAATAAATGAGAAAGATAAATTTTATTGCATATAAAATTTGGTAGCTTGTAAAAATAGTTCTATTTTTGCAAACTACTACATTCTTCGTAGTAGTTTGCAAAAATATTATTATATGAATAGATTTGAGAATAATTGGGGAAATTTTTTGTCTGAATTGCAACAGCGGGGACGTTATACGTTTACTGTTGCCGACTTGAAGCAACGTTTTAATCTATCGGAAAAAGCGTTGTTTCAAGGCATTTTCCGAATGACTCAAACCAAAAAGATTGTTCAAATTCGCAAAGGTTTTTATGTTATTCTCGAACCCTCGGAAATAAGTAACGGATTGCCGGATATTTACAAGTATGTTGATGCCTTGATGAAATCTATCGGCAAGCCTTATTATGTGGCAATGCTGTCGGCAGCAGCTTTGCATGGCGCAGCACACCAACAGCCGCAAGAATTTTTTATTATGACGGAAATTCCACTACCTCGAAACATCTACAATAAGAAAAACAAGATTACGTTTTTCGGTAAAAACGCGCTTTTGCAAGAAGGAATTATGCAAAAGAAGTCGCGTACAGGTTATTTCAATGTATCTACACCCGAACTGACTGCATTTGATTTGTTGAACAACATCAAGCGTTTCGGCATAAATCGAATTACAACCGTTTTGCAGGAATTGCATGAAGAAATGTTGCCTTCACGCCTGTCAAAGATTGCAAAACTTATTGATAACAAGGCGTCTATGCAACGATTAGGGTATATTTTGGAAACCGTTGTTGGGGCAGAAAAGTTGGCATATTCATTATACAAGATTTTGAGTAAAACAATTTTTTACCCGGTTCCGCTTTCTCCTTCAAAAGAGAGTAAAGGAGCTATCGACAAGAAATGGAAAATAATTTTAAATATGGAAATTGAACCTGATTTATGATACCTGAAATTTACATAGAAAATTGGAAAAAACAGCATCCTTGGAAGAACGAGCAAGTTGAGCAAGATTTAATCCTTTCCCGCGCAATAGTCGAAATATTTTCTGACGAGTTGTTGCGTAAATCGTTAGTTTTCCGAGGTGGAACGGCTCTGCACAAGTTATTTATCCATCCACAAATCCGTTACAGTGAAGACATTGATTTGATACAGATAAATCGTGAACCGATTAATCCTGTTCTGAAACGAATACGTGAGCGATTGTCGTTTCTCGGCACGAAACGAACCGTAAAACAGCATATTCACAACAATACAATGATTTACCGTTTCGATACCGAAATTCTGCCGGTAGTCAATATGCGGCTGAAAATTGAAATTAATACCCGCGAACATTTGAACGTATTAGGTTTGCAGGAAATCCCGTTTGAAGTTCAAAACGAATGGTTCTCAGGCATTTGCAATATTACAGCATATAAAATCGAAGAATTGCTCGGCTCGAAACTCAAAGCTTTGTATGGCAGGAAAAAAGGCCGTGATTTGTTTGATTTGTACTGGGCTTTGACACATTTGGAAATTGACAACGACAAATTGTTGCATTGCAATAAATTGTATTACGAAAACGAAGGGCAAAAGCAACCAACCTTCAAACAGTTTTTGCGCAATATGGAAGAAAAATTGACCGACAATGAATTTACCGAAGATATTTTTTCGGTATTAAAGCCCGAAGTGGAATACAATCAACTTACGGCTTGGGAATTGGTAAAAAAGGAATTAATAGAGAGATTATGTATTTAAAAAGTCCAATCTAAAATAGAAAATCATGAAGAAAATTATTTATTTACTATTCGCTACCACATTATTCCCTGCATATCAGTCAAATGCACAAACGATGCAAGATCCGGACAATGCGGTTCAACTTTCGCACAATTTTGACCATAGTCAGGGACGGCTCTTTTTTTACTCCGACAACCGGGATTTTTGCGATTATTACCTGTATATTTCCTTTATTTATGCCGAAGGATTTGAAGGAATGCCGTCCGGAACGTCGGTTACGGTTAGTCCCGGACGACAACAACTTATGACTTACAAGGTAAGAGCGGGCGCATCCCGCTATTCTTATAATTACCGGTACGCCATGTACAGAGGTAGCAGAAGTAAAAAAACGAATATCGACTTTGCTTATTCTTTGCCGGCGGCTGCAACGACTACTATCCGGGCAGCTTTGCGCAGTTTGAAAAAGACTTTATGGAATATTTCGGCAAATTTAAAATAAATTTATAAACCCATGAAAAAGACAATTATTTCTCTGACAATTAT
>JAITDV010000389.1 GCA_031282385.1 Planctomycetaceae bacterium
ACCCCTAGCCCCTCCAAAGGAGGGGAATAAGAAGAAGCCTCCGAGTAAGGCGAATAAGAAGAAGCCTCCTTCGGAGGCGTATATTCCCCTCCTTTGGAGGGGTTAGGGGTGGTCTCGGAAGAGTCAAGGGTGGTTTTACTACAAGTTACCGAAAAGGTATAGTGTTTCTCTATAACCAAAAAATACAAAAACACAACAAAAAAACTACAACAAAAAACCGCCTTTAACGCCTCCGAAACCACCCCTAGCCCCTCCAAAGGAGGGGAATAAGAAGAAGCCTCCGAGTAAGGCGAATAAGAAGAAGCCTCCTTCGGAGGCGAATATTACCCTCCTTTGGAGGGGTCAGGGGTGGTTTCCCACGGGTTAGCGAAAAGGTCTACTTTAGAACGGTGTGTTTTTGTCTGCTTTGTTCCTAATCCCTTTTTTCCTAAATAATTGAATCCTGCTAATGAGTAGTTACGCAATAGATAGATTTATTGATCAACTAACTCAAAATACTCAATCCACTGAAATATTACAAATTTAGAGGATTTCCTTTTTGACAATTCCGCCGTTTTTTTCATTTGACCAAACCCAAATCCCACAATTCCGAGATAAACTCCAATGTTTGATTCGGATAAATCACGCCTTTGAACTCAAAACCCTGCTTTGCCCATTTTTGTTCCAACCATGGGTCGGCAATTGCCTCGCTGATTGATCCCCGCCATTGCGGATCGAGCGTCTGCGTGAAAAACATGTTTTGCATCACCCTGTCTCGGAGTTGCAGAAACAACGGATTATTTGTTACTTTGTGCAACCGGTCAAGCGAAACGACTTTGTGGTTATTGTAAGTGTAAACGGCATAAGTATTATAATGAACCTGTTCGCTGTGCGCAAGCTGCGTCGGACTTTTCACCCAACTCAACTGCTTCGGACACCAATACAACAAAACGTAATAAGCGTTGGCAATCGCATTGTCGAGCGCGTCCTGCTCTTTCGTCCGGTCATATTTGTCAAGCCAATATTCAATAACGTTAAAAATACTATCTTGCTCAAAATCTTCCGGCGGAAGGTCGGGATGCGCTCCAGTGTACCAAAATCTGTTCTGTACATTTTCACGTAAAAACTTTTCGGCTCTCAATGCGGCGTCGAGATATTTTTTGTTGCCGGTAATTTCTGCTGCATAAGGAAACGCGACCATTGTCCGTCCGCAAACCGTCGAAATAGCACGCTTTCCGGTCGTAATATCCACACATTGCGAAAAACCGCCGTCTTCATTCTGTTGCGCAAGAACATAATCAAGACATTTGACCGCGCGGTCGTAAATTTCCCGCAGTCTTTCCTCGCCTATAACCTCATCTTTGTTATCCTTCAGCATCTTCCAAAATGCTAACAGATAACGCGCGGTCATTGCGTTGATGTCCGGCTTATAAGCGTCGTGGAGATGGTCGGCACTGCAATAATCTTCGTAAGGTTTGTCGGGTTGAGTGTGATTGTGTCCGAAAGCATTTCCGCCTTTTCGCGGTTTCAAATTGAGCGTTGTATGAAACACACCACTCGGCTGCTGCGCCTTGAAAAGATAATCAATCTGTTTGAAAGCCCGCTCGCGGTATTTGTTATCGCCGGTTTTCAGATACATCCGATAATCCCAAATACAAAACATCGGATACTCGCCAGGGTAACAAAACGAAGCAAGATTATTGTGCTTAAAACCTTTGCCTTCAACCCAGTGAGACGGATTTTTACGAAACTCAAACACCATGTCAAACGCTTCCTGCGGCGTGCGTACAAAAAGCGGTTCAACTTTATAATCAACCGTTTTCATCCACGCTTTAATAATATTCGGAATCGCGGTTGTAAACTTGCCTGAATCGTCAAGATAAATTTGCAACGGCAACTCATATTTTGTTCCCGATTTAATTTGACCTTTGCAAACCACAAAACCGGGAGCTGTTTTTTGATTAACAAATTCGAGCCGGGTTGTTCCCGTCCATGTTGTCGGATTACAATAATCGCTCCGGCTGTCAATCGTGTAAAGTAAAACCGTTGACAAATCCGGCTTGTATAACAACATTCCTGGAATACCGCAATACCGCATCGGCGTAACATAACATTTTTCACTGTTGCCCGCAAACGGATAATGTTGCATTCGCCAATCATACAAAAATTTATTCTGATGCGGTGTTTCCCGCTCCGGCGAGACCGTCGCTTGATATTGAAACACAACTTCGTAACCGTTCAAATCCTTGTCCGTTTCCCACGTCGGCATAATTTGAATCACCGGCAACAATTCGTCCAACGTAATCTTGTAAGAGTACGAAAATTTAACATCGTCGATAATTTGCGAACCGGTAATAATCGCGGTACGCTCATCGGGTTGTTCAACTTTTTGCACCGGCAACAATATCCGGCTGTGATCTTTCATATTCTCAAGAGAAAACACGCAATCATTCGGCGTTTCAACAGGCTTGCCGTGAAACAAAATTTGTGTCGTGGTGTCGTTGATAATATACTGCACACCGGCAACATTTTTTAATTCTGTAACAATATTTGTTTTTGCGTTTTCCTGTGAAAATGTTTCCACCGTATGCGTAAAAACAACAACCAATAAAAAAATTGCCGTGAAGTTTAAAATTCTCATTTGAGTTCCTTTCATTTTAAAAGGGAGGTTAAAGGTTTTAAGCAAAAGCCCCAACAGTAGTGAGGGATTTTTATCTTGTCTGTTTCCAATCAGTTTTTGTGTTTTTCACTGACATGATTAGACCTTTTCGATAACCTGTAGGAAACCACCCCTGACCCCTCCGAAGGAGGGGAATTATTCGCCTCCGAAGGATGCTTCTTCTTATTCCTCTCCCACGGAGGCGTCTTCTTATTCCTCTCCCTCGGAGGCATCTTCTTATTCCCCTCCCTCGGAGGCATCGTCTTATTCCCCTCCCTCGGAGGGGTTAGGGGTGGTCTCGGAGGAGTTAAAGGCGGTTTTTCGTTGTAGGTTTTTTGTTGCGTTGATGTATTTTTAGGTTAGAAAAAAGGTCTATTAATAAATTGTGATATTGATTTCTCTTGTCCACGAATCGACACAATTAGCACGAAGAAAATTTGGTATAAAATTCGTAAAAATTCAAGGACAAAATGAGTTTTGAGATTGCCTCTATCCCATTACATTGGCGGCGGTTTGATTTCTTCACGGATGGATTGACCGACATCTACGATACCATTTTTCTGACCAGTCGTCCATTCCAGCGGCGAAGTTGATTTGTCGTTGAATTTCGTATCGACGAGATTGAACGATTTCAACTTTTCCGACGCAAGCATCTCTTGCCATTGACCGTAATCGACATTGGCGGGTTGAGGTTTGTTTGCGTATTGGCTTGGTTCGGTGAATACTTTTGAGACGAGTACGGTATAAGTTCCTTCGGGAACGCCTTTGTATTTGCCTTGTGTGAAAAATTCGACTTTACCGTTTGCGTCGGTAACTCCGACCGCCGACCACTTTGAATCTGTTTGCGGTACCATTTGTACGTTTGCATCGGCGAGCGGCTTTCCGTCTTGTAACACGGTAATCACCGCAGGATACAACTTCGGTAAATCCGCCGGTCGCGACTTACCACAACCATTAAAACAGATCATGATTGTTATAGCAAAAATAAATAGGCGTCTCATTATGTTTTTGTATAAAAAATTGTTATGCCCGACAACTTAAATGACGGGCGTTGTTGAAAAAAAGTTACGTATTTTTTTTATTAGACCTTTTCGCTAACCTGTAGGAGACCACCCCTGACCCCTCCTTCGGAGGGGTTAGGGGTGGTCTCGGAGGAGTTAAGGGCGGTTTTTTATTGTAGTTTTTTTGTTGCGTTGATGTATTTTTAGGTTAGAGAAAATGTCTATTGTAATCCCAACGGTTCACCTTCGTCACAGGTTCCCAATGCACCCCAGATACCGTAAGGACTTTGTCCGCTTAAACGTTGGAAACTGTTTAAATTGCCGCAGTCAACCGTTTCCGTAACAAAACGGCATGAACCATCCACAAAACCAACATTGACTCCACCCTTGTGATTACTTGTTGCCGATTCGATTCCCCAAGCGTTGGAGTCGCTAGTTGCCAGACATGATGGACTGTTCGGCGGCATAACAGTTACAAAACCTGAGTAACAAAGAGCCCCATCCGCCATTCGTAAACCGCGTCCGGTAGAGTGAATCGATAAAGAAAGTTTATAGACTTTGTTGTTACCGGGTTCCGTTACAACCGATATGCCGCAAGCCGTCTGCGGACTTCTTCCGCCTGAAGAAGGCCACGAACCATCGGAATACGTACTTTGCATATCCGACAATAAAACAGAGTAACCTTTGACAAATCGAGCGCCGTTATTTTGCGGAAAATTTTCGGCATTGACCGCTTCACTTACGGCAACCGTATTACTCAAACCGTCTGTAACCATTGCAAAATCGTGTTTGAGACAATCAGTAAACAATCCGCGATGACCATATTTTGCGGCGTTTGCTAAACCGCAATTCATCTGAGCGCGAACCCAATCTCCCCAACTTGGATGATAACTTGTCCGTGTTTGATTTGCGTTGGAGTCGGAGCCGTAAGTTTGCCGCCTAGAAGTTGCATATTCGTTTGACGGACAACACAGAGCGGCAACCGTTCCAACCATGTAACTTGCACTATCGCTCCACGTATGCGGGGTACTTCCGGCGGAAAGTGCACTCATCATTCCGTCGTATTTTACCTGCTGTTCCATAAACGGCAAAAGAAGCCAAGTCGCTGACCAGGGCTCGCCTGGGGTTGAGGTGTATGAACCGGCAGTGATGCTGTTTGTTGCAGCAGGAATGTTGTTATTGACATCATGATGGTTTTGCAATGCAATGACCCATTGGTGGACGTTGTTACTGCAACTCATCCGCCGCGCAGCCTCACGAGCAGCTTGAACGGCGGGCAAAAGTATAGCAATCAATACGCCAATAATCGCTATCACAACAAGAAGCTCAACAAGAGTAAAACCAAAAAAACTAAGAAAAAGTTTGGGAGAAACCCGCAGAGAATTATCGTAACAATAATTCGAGCAATTTTGATACTTACGTACCCCCCCCCCCCACCTATTTTAACATTCGCCTTAACACCAATTTTGACGTTAACTCCGGCAACAAACAAACTTGACAATAAATCTGTCTTTTTCATACTCGCCTCCATATTCCTTTAATTTTGTTAGTGGATTTGATCAAACGTTACAAAAATTATTAAAATGTGAGTTTTTTCTTTGACAAAAAACAACATCATCCCAATAAACAACCATTCAAACACAGCTAAATCTAAACTTGTACAAAACAGTTCTGCACAAAATACAATTAAATCAGTTACGATTAAACTCAAACTATTTCGCGCTGCAAAAATTCTAAACCGCCTCTCCAAACCGCTTCAAGCAACGCGGGCAAAATCGTACAATAGATTTTCATAGAACACAATACCAATTCAAAAAACAACAAAAAATTTTTTCGCCTTCGTATCACTCTAACAAATTACTAATCCAATAATAGATAACAACACACCACCACTACGAGATTTTTCTTTTAATAGACCTTTTCTCTAACCTAAAAATACATCAACGCAACAAAAAACCTACAACGAAAAACCGCCTTTAACTCCTCCGAGACCACCCCT
>JAITDV010000449.1 GCA_031282385.1 Planctomycetaceae bacterium
AAAGGCAAGTTGATGATCTGCGGCGCAAACCTCGACAAGGATTTGGACAAACGCCCCGCAGTGCAACAATTCCGTCGAAGCATCGAATTGTATATGGTTTCGGATAAATTTAATCCGAAGGAGGAATTGAATGTGGATTTGTTGAAAGGCTTGCACCGTTAAAACGGATTTTCTCTTTTGCTCAAACAAGAATTTCTACGTAAATAATTGATATTATTTTTTGTTACATTGAAATTTTGAAATTATTTTTTGGACACTTTTTCAAATATGGCAGTTTCAAACGATTTAGGGAACTTCTAAAAACTCATTTTATCCATGAATTTTCACGAAAGATTACGAATTAAATAATTTGTGCAAATTCGTGTCAATTCGTGGATAAAATAGATTTATTGTTTAAATTTGTCTATTTTGAAAATTTTCATAATTCTGTAAAAAATAGATTTTTAGAAGTTGCCTTATTTATGAAGAATCCGGTCATGAATATAAATATCTTGTCCGATAATCTGAATTTCCGGCGATTCCAATTTCCACGCTTGTTGCATCTCCGATAAACCGGTTCCGCCGATCACCGGATAAGCCGATTCACCGCCAATCAATTTCGGTGCAATAAAAACATGAACTTCGTCAATGAGTTGCATGTCGAACAATGTACCGAATAATTGTTTTCCGCCTTCGACTAAAAGATTGGTGATTTTACGTTGGGCGAGATGTTTCATTAAAAGTTCCGTTCTGTTTCGATAATCATGTTCAGTGTTTTCGGACTTGGTGTTTTCCGATAAAAGCGGAAGGATTTCACAACCGGAGTTTTGCAGGATTTTAATCTTTTTTTCGAGAGCATTGGAGTTGACGACGATCAAAACCGGAGTTTGACGGGCAGTTTGAACCAATTGATATTCCGAAGTGAGTGCGGCTTTTGAATCGAGAACAATTCGAATCGGAGTTCGCGGTACAACTTCGTCAAGCCGAGCCGTTAACTCAGGATTATCTCGTAATGCCGTTTGTGCTCCAATCATAATCGCGTCCATCCGACCACGAAGACGATGGACAATTTTACGTGACGCTTCGCCGGAAATCCATTGACTGTTTCCGGTTCGTGTCGCTAAACGACCATCCAAAGTCATTGCCCATTTAGCAATAATCCAAGGACGATGTTTTTCCAACAAGGTCAAATAAGGCGCATTCAAAAAGCGTGCTTCTTCTTCGAGTACATGTTCTGTAATTTCAAGACCGGCGTCGCTGAGAATTTGTAACCCGCGACCATTGACTACGGGATTCGGATCACGCATCGCAACAACAATACGCTTAATCCCCGAATGTTGAATAGCTGAAGTGCAAGGCGGCGTTTTGCCGTAATGCGAACATGGTTCTAGCGTTACGTAACATGTTGCTCCGTCGGTCGATTCTTCGCCGTAACAATTTTTCGCATTACGAAGGGCTTCAATTTCTGCGTGCGGCTCGCCAAATTTAGTGTGAAAACCTTTGCCGATAATGTTCCCATTTTTGACAAGAACACAACCAACCATCGGATTGGGTTCGACAAATCCCTCTCCACGTTTGGCAAGCTCCAACGCTAATCGCATAAACTGTATATCATTTTCCATAGAACTGTCTATATACTGTTCGTACTATAAATTGCGTGACTCAAGAGAGTAAAAGCCTGTTTTCCGATAGGTAAGCAGGCGGTGGTGAAGGAAATTTAAGGTGTGATCAGTTTAAAACCGTTTTTGTTGTGAAAATTGGGTCGAAAATAAGATTCGGAAAAATGAGGCTAAAGACAAGGTTAACGATGAGGTAAGTTTTTTGCATCATGTTGAACAAATGAGTTGTTTTAGGATCGCCGACGTCCCGCTTGCCGTTGAAGAAAATTGTTGGGACAAAAAATAAAAATGGGAAATTGTTACCGTTCACAGTATATCAGTCATCAACGATCCTTTTTCCACAACTCACACGTGTTTTTATTTATTACGAGACTCGCGGGATTTCGTAACCTTTTCGTTGTTCTCTTGCGAGAAAAGATTGGGATTGCGAGTCGTCGGTTTTTTCGGTTTTGGGATTCCATTTTATTTCTCTGCCCAACCGTGCGGCAATAGCGCAAAGATGACAAGTGTTCATTGTTTGCAGGTGAGAGTAAACATCGGAAACCGGTAAACCGCCTTCACGAATACAACGAATAAAATTCCGTTTATGTCCTTCGTATGGTTTGCCTTTGTAGAGTTTTATATAATCTTCTTCGGGCAAAACTTTTTGGAGTTCCGGCATATCTCTGTAGGAAACGGAACCGCCTTTGGGGGTGAGTTTGCCGCCGATTTCTTCAAACGGTTTTCCTTTAATTCGTCCGCGACTGACATGAATTTTCCCTTTGGTTCCTTCAAAAAGAATTCCGTTACCGTCCGGGCTGTTGCTAACGACATTCATCACAATTCCGTTTTCAAATTGACATTCGATATTGAATTTATGCGACGTGTTGTAACGATTTGTTTCTGTCGGATAGCCGTCTTTGAACGGCACTGGATGTTCGGCAAGGAGCGGATTAAAACGAATGGGTCCTTGCCCTTCGCCGATTTGGTCGATTGCCCAAAGTGCAATATCGATATGGTGTGCGCCCCAGTCGGTGAATTTACCGCCTGAATATTCATACCACCAACGATATTCGTAATGTGTTCGGCTGTTTTTTGCCCAATTTCCCCACCGCGTTATTTTTTCTTTGGTGGCAATGTATTTCACAACCGGCGTTTGTCCTTGCCACATTTCCCAATCAAGTTCTGTAGGAACATCTGCGTCGGGAATTGGCGGACATGCCGGACTGCCGTCAATGTGAACGACAATACGTTTTATGTCGCCGAGCAACTTTTTTTGTACCATAAGAATTGCCGTCATAAAACGTTCTTTTTCACTTCGCTGCTGAGTTCCAACCTGAAACACTTTGCCATATTTTTTGGCGGCGGCACGAATGAGTTGATTTTCTTCGATGGTTAATGTGAGTGGTTTCTGGCAAAAAACATGCTTTCCTGCCATGAGAGCTTCAATGGCAATTTTGGTGTGCCAGTGATCAACCGTTACAATAGACACAACGTCAATATCATTCCGTTCAAGAATTTTCCGGTAATCTTTGTAACCTTCGGGGGTAATTTTTTTACCGTCGGCGCCTTTCCTGCCAATATTCGAATGATTTTGCGCTTCTTCAAGATGTTTGGTATCGACGTCGCAAACGGCAACAACATCAACAAGACTACTGAATTCGCTTGCGTCGCCTTTGCCCATACTTCCAACTCCAATACAACCCATGCGGAGCCGATCACTTGAAGCTTGCGCTGACAACGGTTGAACGCTGGACAGAAAATAGGGAGTAATTCCCACTCCGGCAAGACCAAAAACCGAACGTTTCAAAAAATCACGGCGTGAATTTGTGGACATAATTAAATTCCTTTACGAAAAAAAGTGAAATAAAAATTTAACAGAATCAAGATGTTGGTTCAACACGATCAACCATTGCCGTCAATTATTCAAAAAAAATCGCCCAGCGTTTAAGGATTGGTTGTTGATTTAGGTAAACCCAATGTATCTATTCCGTCGTTTGTTAAAATATTACGCAAAACCAACATCATTACCTCATTTTTTACCCTATACGTGTTAAGTTAAGCGGCAGCCAACCTTTCGTTGGCAGGCAACCTTTTACCGAATGGTTTTATTCTACGGTTGGTCGGCGTTATCCGACAGTGATCCGGTTTTCGGGCGAAACTCAGACACCAACCGGTTGGCAACATCAATTTCCATCCGAAAACAGGGGCAATTCAACAATCGCCGACGTGATCACATCTGAACAGTGTATCAATTTCTACAATTTAAGAAAAGACCAATCTAAAAAATTTCTACTGCAATATTACTTACTTTGTATCTAGTTGTCCCTGAAAAAGTCATTTGGTGCTATAAATTCTGGGCTTATTTGGTTGCAATTTAGAGTTATAATTTGCAATATAGTTATTGTTTTATCCGAGATTTTCCTTAAAACTTTGCAAGGATGAGTTTTTTTATCGATTATTAATCGGGAACCTCTAAAAATTCATTTTTAATCATGCGTTTTTTATTGAAGGATTCCAGTCCCTAATGTCCCTGTACGAAAAATATTAGGGACGGTAAGGACTAATGGGACAAGGACAAATTGATATTAGGTAAAAGGTATTTTTAGAGGTTCCCAATCGGATTATTCACTTTGCAAGTCAAAAGTGTATTTATTATTTTTTCCTCGTTCAACTTTTACTTCAAATAAGGGTTTTTGTGAATCACGATATTTCTCTGGAATGAGATATTTTTTTGTTAGTTCTCGTTCCGGCGGCGGTGAACCGTCTGCGTTCATGACAAAAGGCTCAGCTTCAACTCCATTCTGCGTAACAAGGATATACTTTGAAAATGTTACAAAATAATCTCCACTCATTGCGCCATCATTTTTTGCTCCGCCTGTTGCCATATCAAACTCACCTTTTTCGTTGGTTCGTCCGATGGCGGCTCGCAAATTGTTATCTTTTGGATGAAATGAAACAGTAACGTCAGCTACAGGTTTTTTGTCAAGTGTTACAGTTCCTGTAACCTTTTCTACGCGGATACTATTTTGTCCGCATCCGGCAAAAAATAACAGTCCCAACAACAGACCCGAAATCGCCGCACAAAACAACTCTTTTTCAAATTTCATATTAACCTCCATTAATTATTGTTACAAAAATTAAATCTTTTAGTTATCGGCATTAACCGATCCTAACGCCCCCCATATACCAAAAGGCGAACCTGTTTGAGTAGTACAATTGGCGTTTGTTGCAAGGTTTCCGTGATCAATAGAGTTGTTATAAAACGCGACCGAACCGTCGGCTTTGGAACAATTTGCTCCTCCGGGGTGATTACTTGACGCCGCAACAAATACAGTATTTGTATCTCCACTCCAAGAACACGAAGGACCATTTGGAGGAATATTTGCGTTGAAGCCTGATTGAGAAGGAACGGCGTCAGACCAACGTCTGCCAAACCAACCGCCAGCAGTACTGGTCGCATAAATGTTGTGATTACCTGTTACAAAATTAGCGTAACAAGAACTAGGTGTATGATCAGGATCCATTTTTAACGCAAGTCCTCCACGAACATTTTTTCCATTAGTAGGCGAATCAACGAGAGTTTCACCAATAAGAAGAGTATTACTTGAGCCGTCGGTTATATCATTGAAATTTCTTCCTTTATTATCAAAAACGCCGCGCATCAATGTAAGTTTGTCATACACTGACCATGACCACGATAAATCGCCAACACATCCACGATAACTGGCTGGATTGGGATTGGCGCCTGATCCTGTAAGTAGGGCATTATTGTCTGAAGGACAACGATAGACATTGATATAAATTTTCCATGGCAAATAATCAGTATCCCAAGGAACTTTATCATATCCTCCGGGAACTGACGCCCAAGCTGGATTGCCAGCTGCGGAGGTTGCCACACCTCCGCCGTTAATTAAATTGGCGATTCCTTCTTGTTCTAAGAAAGACAGAATCATAACACGCCAACCGCGACGGTAATTATCGTTAGCTAAACTGCTCCACTTGATTCCGATAGGCGGAAAAACCCCACAAGCGTCATGGTACAGGTGACAAGCCAACGATATTTGTTTCAATTTGTTTGAACAAGACATCCGCCGCGCAGCTTCGCGAGCAGCTTGAACAGCTGGTAAAAGAATTGCAATCAATACACCAATAATTGCAATTACTACCAGAAGCTCAACAAGCGTAAAACCAAATAAATTAGAAAAAGGGTTGGGAGAACCCCACGAAGAATTATCGTAACGATAATTTGGGCAATTTTGAACTTTACGCCCCCCCCCCCCCCTTCTCCATTTTAACATTTGCATTAACATCAACTTTGACGCTAAATTCAGCAACAACCAAATCCGACAATAAATTTGTCTTTTTCATTTTATTCTCCTTCGTTAAAATTTTGTTAGTTGATTCGATAAACGTTACAAAAATTATTGAGGTTGCCGATTATTTTTTTTGCAAATAAAAAACAACAACCCAATAAACAACTGTTTAACCGCAACAGAATCTAACTTGCACAAAAAACAAATTTGTACAAATACAAATTGAAATCAATCGTGATCAAAATCAATTTAAATTCCGTTACAATAATTCCGAGATCATAAATTCCAAATCGTCAATCAATGAGGGCAAGGATTATAAAATAAAGTTACACAAAGTACAATACCCGTTCAACAACACCGCAAAAATTCTGAATTTAACTAATTAGGTATTGAAAGATAAAATCGGCGTTAACAATTGCCTTTGGTGAGTACAAGAATATTAGACCTTTTCGCTAACCTGTAGGAGACCACCCCTGCCCCCTCCGAAGGAGAGGAATAATTCTCCTCCTTCGGAGGCGTCTTCTTAATCTTCCCCTCCTTCGGAAGGGTTAGGGGTGGTCTTGGAGGAGTTAAAGGCGGTTTTTCGTTGTAGGTTTTTTGTTGCGTTGATGTATTTTTAGGTTAGAGAAAAGGTCTATTAATTACAAACTGTTTACACGTTAAAATTTCTTTACCTCCGCCGGCTTACCTATCGGAGCAGGCTTTTATGCTCTTGAATCACACAATTTATAGTATGAACAGTGTACCGTTCCGAAATGTTTAGCTGCGTAATATAGGGCGGTAACTATGATTATTTTTGAAAACTTTAATTATTTTTTCAAAAAAAATGTGGTGGTGCTTTTTTTATTGTCCGAAATATGCTAGAATCCCATTCCCGTTTTAATGGCAGTTTTAATATTATTGAGAAACAGACAACGAAATCACCTAATTAGCATTATTAACATTGAAGAAAATTAATCACTGAAAAATAATTTTTAATTGGTTGATCGCCAAATTTTATTTTACAAATTGTACCAGTTGCAAAAAACAATTGATCGGTTAATATTGTCATTGCTTTTGTCTGCATCGTGTTCAGATTTCCTAAACAGTTTCCCTAATCGGCTTCCTTGATAATCAGAAACGGGAATTGTTGTTTTTGCGCATAATGTTGGGAGAAACCTTTATAAGATTACTTTTGAATCAGTTGTCTGAGATGTGTTAAAACGTAACTCTTATTGAGTCGTATTAACAAGTCTAAATAGACTTACAAAGATGAAAGTATAACCAGTTGTATTTAGCCCGCATTGGAGTATTTGACCTGAAATGTAACCAGACTTTTCGGAATATAAGCCTGAATTAGGTTGTTGAAATCTCAAATGTGAACAGTTATGCTGTTCGTACTGTAAATTGCGTAACTCAAGAGCATAGAAGCCTGCTTTCCGATAGGTAAGCATGAGGCGGTAAATGAAATTTAAAGTGTGAACAGTTTAAAACCTTAAACCCTAGTAAAAATATGAAAAAGTTAAAATTATATCAAGTTAGCTTGGCGTTGTTTGTAATCGTTTTGGCATCCACTATAACTGTAATAGTAGGAACAGCCGCAGACGTAACAAATGACACTAATACTGTGTATATTGATCAACTTGACATGCGGAACACGCAATCAGGTTGGCAAACTACGTTGGCAAGAAAAGCTGTCAACAAAAATCCGATTGTACTAAATGGACGAACTTACGAACGCGGAGTAGGTTCACATGCGCCAGGGTATATAGTTATTTCTTTACCGCAAACCAGCGGAGTTTTTTCTGCTTTTGTTGGAATTGATGATGCTTCCAATGTTAGCAATGCAAAGATGGAATTTCTTGTCTATGGCGATGGTAAATTACTTTGGAAAAGCGGAGTTGTTACAACTACTGACGATCCAAAAAAATGCGAAGTCAAATTTGACGGAATCAAAACACTAAATCTTGTCCAAAGTACTGGTCCCGAAGGAAACAACTCCGGCGATCACGGCGATTGGGCAGACGCGAAAATCACTTTTGATAAAGCTGATAAAGCTTTGCTTGCCGCGGTTAAAACAATCAGTCTCCGACATTCTATTGTTGATGAGACTGGAACAGCTGTTACGGTTGACGATGAAATCGGTCGTGAATGGATTGTTCTAAAAAGAGAAATCTCAAAGCCACTTTCAGATAAAGTTAAAAGCGAGGTTTATCGTCCCGAAGCACTTTTTCAAGAAAGTGATCGTGATCCGTTGGATGTTGTGTTACGGCGGACGAAAGCGTTGTTGAATCATCTTCGCCAACTTGCCAACGCACCGAAGTTAAACGAAGAGGAAGTGAAACTTAACAGTCTTATTGCCCAAAGTAAAGAAACCGCAGTTGAAAACGTTACAGACCGCAAAACAATTTTTGCAGACGCGGTTACATTACGGCGGAAGATTTCGTTGCAAAATCCGTTGCTTGATTTCAACGAAATTCTATTTATCAAAAAACACTATTTGCCTGAACCCGAAAAACGCGGCAACCACATGTGCGATCAATTTTATGGTTTTCACGCGTTACCTGGCGGCGGTTTGTTTATTTTGAAAAACGCATTTGCCGAAAACAGATCGAAACAAGAAGTTCGTGACGTGCTTGAAAATTCTGTTGTTGAGAAAGGCAGACTTGCCAACACGAAACTTGACAAGAGATGGGGTTTCCTTTCTCCTGATCTTTCTTTCGACGGTAATAAGATCGTATTTTCAGCTGCCGATACAACCGCGCAACCACGTAACTGCTATCGTTGGACAACAGAGAATTGTTATCATATTTTCCAAGTGAACGCAGACGGAACATGTCTTGAACAACTTACAGACGGTCAATGGGATGATAACGATCCGTGTTATTTGCCGAGCGGTCGAATTGCTTTCATTTCAACGCGCCGCGGTGGTTATGGACGTTGTCATGGGCGACCGGTTCCAAGTTATACGTTACATTCAATGAATTACAACGGAACAGATATTACGATGTTGAGTCCGCATGAAACTAACGAATGGAAACCTAGCGTTCAAAATGATGGTAATATTATTTATACACGTTGGGATTATGTTGATCGCGGTTCGGATCAAGCGCATCATCCTTGGGTAACAACGCCAGACGGTCGCGATTCACGGGCAATTCAAGGTAATTTCCCGCTTGCGGGTTCGCGTCATACAATTGGCGGCGGCGGAGTTTACAATCGTCCGTATTTGGAAACAACATTCCGCGCGATTCCAAATTCACACAAATTGATTGGTGTTGCTGCGCCGCATCATGGGCAATATTTCGGTTCGGTAATTTTGGTTGATCCGACGGTTGAAGATGATGGTGTAATGAGTCAAGTTCGCCGTGTTACACCGGAACAACTATTCCCCGAATCCGAAATCGGCACTCACCGTAATAATGCTAACTACGGTCAACCTTTCCCGCTTAGCGAAGATTATTATCTTGTTGCGTATGATCCGTTCAGCGATATGGGTAAAGGTCAACTTAATGATTACGGAATTTATTTGCTTGATGCGTTTGGCAATAAAACCTTGATTTACAGAGACCCTGAAATTTCGATAAATTGTCCGATTCCATTCAGACCGCGTACAGTGCCGCCGATAATTCCGCATCAAACTTTGGTTGGTAAACCGCTTAAACCCGGCGAAGAATATGTACCGGTTGACAAAAGTACATTACCGAAAACTGCGCAAGTTGGAGTGATGAATGTTTACGAGTCAATTTATCCGTTGCCTCCGAACACTAAAATCAAAAAACTTCGTATCGTTCAGATACTCCCCAAAACCACGCCGAACAGTAATTCACCGCGAATCGGTTACGGTAGTGAAAAAGGCGCGAGAGCAGTACTTGGAACAGTTCCAGTTGAAGAAGACGGCAGCGCGTTTTTCAATTTGCCGGTTGATATTCCGGTATATTTTTTGGCAATAGATCAAAACGGTAACTCGGTACAAAGAATGCGCAGTGCAACTTATGTTAAACCGGGTGAAAAATTGATGTGCAACGGTTGCCATGAAAACCGTCATAAACCGCCGGTTATTAATCCCGTGTATGTTAAAGCATTGCGGCGTTTACCATCAGATATTACGCCGGATATGGACGGAACAAAACCGTTTAGCTATGCTCGTTTGATCCAACCGATACTTGACGCGAAATGTTTTGAGTGCCATGAAAAGGCGTTTGCAGAGAAAAAGACAACTGTAAGGCTTGACAAAACTGTCGTCGGAAGAGATAAATTTTTCAATAGTTACGCAAATCTTCGTCCGTATGTTTCATACTACGATCAAGACCGAGTACCTTTGGCGACACGTGACGCATTCACACAGCCGGGTGTTTTTGGTGCTATCAATTCAAAACTTTGGACAATACTTGAAAAAGGACATTATGATGTAAAGTTGACGCCTGAAGAACGCGAGAGATTCCAAATTTGGATGGACAACAATTCCGACTTCTATGGAGTTTTTGATTTCGACAGACAAGAAAAACAACGCTGCGGAGAAATTGTGCAGCCTTCAATAGAATAGTTTAAAACCGTTTACACTTTAATTTCGGTAACCGTTTTTTATATTATTGTGTTTGCCGATTCTAATGTGTGTTCGGTAAATGTGAATCAATAATTTGGGTTTCATACCTTCGGGTATGTTTCCCGAATTATTGAAACGAAAATTGATTAGCGGTATGAATTTTGAATTGTTGACACATATACTGTTAGTACTGTAAATTGCATGACTCAAGAGCGTAAAAGCCTGCTTTCCGATAGGTAAGCAGGCAGTAATGAAGGAAATTTAAAGTGTGAACAGTTTAAAATTTTGTTGAACTATCTTTTTAGAGATGATGCTTTGATGTTTTTATGTCGCGGATTTTGAGATGTTAATTTTATTATTCAATCTGCTGATCTTTTTGAGTTTTAGTTTTTTGTTTCGGACTGATGGATAGTCTGATGTTTTTGCATGGAAGTGAAAGAATTGAAAAGTTTAACTTTAAAATTGCCGTTTAATCGGCAAGAATGAGAGGTAAATTATGACAGGTTTAAGTTCGTTGTTTGCGTATGGAATTTTGGCTCAGCCGATTACGCTTGGTTTATTGTTGCTTTTAGCGCTTATACTATTTGGCAACCGTTTACCAAGTATGATGCGTTCACTTGGTCGTAGTGTTGTTGAGTTCAAGAAAGGCGTTGCCGGAATCGAGGACGAAATAAATGATGCGACCAATAAAACGGAAACCAAACCATCATCAGATACGTCGAGCAATAGTTCGGAGGTTTGATGTATGGGTATTTCACCGTTTTATGTTATTGTGTTGATGGTTGCCGGAGTTTTGATTTTTGGTAAAGACCTCCCGGAAATAATGCGTAAATTAGGCGCGGCTTTGTTGGAGTTTCGCAAAGGCATGAGCGAGGTTAGTTCGGAAATTAAACGCGGCAGCAAAGGCGGCAATTCCAATTCTTGTTTAGCGGGTAACAGAACGGGCAAATTTGAAGTTCCGATTGCGGAGGTTTGTGAAAGCAATGAGAGTGCATCGTTTTCGGAAAATAAATTTGAGCCGCCGGTTTGAACCGGCTTTTAGCTAGTGTGTGTTTTAGTTGTTAGTCAAGTTTTTTAGAGACTTGACTATTTCGGGCGGCTAGCTCAGTTGGTTAGAGCGTTGCTTTCACACGGCAGAGGTCACAGGTTCGAATCTTGTGCCGCCCAATAATCCGGTTCGGAATTAACTTCCGAATCGGATTTTTTTGTATAGGATACTCTTCATACATTAAACCGAAGTTCCGGAGGCTTTTTTTGTTAAGTGCCTATAACTATTGAAGTTATATAAATTCTTATTTCATAAAAATGGCTACAGACTGATTATTTTTGAGTGTTTGCTATTGTTA
>JAITDV010000452.1 GCA_031282385.1 Planctomycetaceae bacterium
TAACAATAGCAAACACTCAAAAATAATCAGTCTGTAGCCATTTTTATGAAATAAGAATTTATATAACTTCAATAGTTATAGGCACTTAACAAAAAAAGCCTCCGGAACTTCGGTTTAAACTGTTCACACTTGAATTTTCCTTTACCGCCGCATGCTTGCCTATCTGAAAGCAGACTTTTACGCTCTTGAGTCAGGCAATTTATAGTACGAGCTGTATAGAGTTCTCTACATAATTTTGATTAATCTTTTTGCGTTTTGAGTTGTGATTTTTGCTATATATTCTACGGATTCTTGTCGTAATTCAGCTAGTCTTATTGCAACCATAACAACATACGACGGCTCATTTCTCTTTAATTGTCCTCTAAACGGATGCGGTACTAAATACGGAGAATCCGTCTCAATCAAAAGCCTTTCCGCAGGAATAATCTTGGCAACCTCATGCAATCCGGTAAATTTTTCGTTACGATAAGTTACCTGCGCAGCAAAACTGACATAAAATCCAAGATCAATCACTTCCATTGCCTGCTCCCTTGTTCCATTGAACGAATGTATTACCCCAGTCAGCCCCTTTGAACGCCGCAATATCGGTAACACATCATCCCACGCATCCCGACAATGTATCAAAATCGGTTTGCCCAAACGAATCGATAAGTCAATATGACGGCAAAAAAGATCAACTTGCGTTTCCATCGGCGTAATGTTTCTGTACCTGTCCAACCCCGTCTCACCAATCGCAACAACATCATCACGTTCCGCAAGCTCACACAACTTCCGCCAATCCACATCAATAGAATCCACATTCGAATTAGGATGAATACCAACCGCCGCATAAAATTCAGTCAACAACGAAGCAAACTCAACACAACTACGGCTAGATCGCAAATCAGTTCCGGGCAATACCACACCCGACACCGAAACCAATTTACCATCCACTTTATGTACCCCGCTAAGCCTAGAAAAAACTACTCCACGATCAACATCAAATTCCGCCGAATCTAAATGCGCATGCGTGTCAAATACAGTTATCACATCAGATGTTTTCATAATTAAATTCAAATTCTTTCAATTTTATCCAAATTTCAGTTGGTCAAAATTGAATAAAAATTTTAAATCATCCTACATATATTTCGTACAATAAATTGAGCGACTCAAGAGCGTAAAAGCCTGCTTTCAGATAGGTAAGCAGGCAACGGTAAACGAAATTTAAAGTGTGAACAGTTTATTCTGTTTGTTCTTTTATTTTCAAGATACCTCCCGTGTCTGCACTGGTTGCCATTGCTCTGTATTTTGCAAGGTATCCGGTGTTTATTTTTGGCGAGTGTTGCGGGATTTTTCTTAACATTAATTCTTCTTCGGTCAATTTGATATTGAGTTTTCTTGCCGGAATATCAATTTCAATTACATCTCCGTTTTGCACCAATCCAATTGTTCCGCCCGCAGCAGCTTCAGGACTAACATGTCCTATACTCGCACCGGCAGTACCGCCGCTAAATCGTCCGTCCGTAATCAACGCAACACTATCATCAAGTTTAACCCCCTTAATCGCTGTTGTCGGTCCCAACATCTCTTGCATTCCTGGTCCGCCTTTAGGTCCCTCAAAACGTACAACAACAACATCACCCGCTTTAACCTTACCACTCGTGATTCCGTTATATGCCTCCGGCTCTGAATCAAAAACTACCGCCGGTCCCGAATGCCGCAACATTCCGGGTAAAACGCCTGCCGTCTTAACCACCGCACCTTTTGGCGCCAAATTACCATACAAAACCGCAAGACCGCCAGTTTGTGAATACGCCTTATCACAAGTCCGAATACAATCAAACGGATCAAACGAAAGTTTAGCTTCAGATAAATTTTTATTGCTCTGCTTAATACAAAACGCTTTATTTGTACGTTTATTCCCGCGTGTTACAGCGTACATTTTTAATGCTTCAGATGATACTTTTTTTGACCTGATATCCCAGTTGTTTATCATTTGACCAAGAGTTTTGCCGCTTATCGTCGTCGCTTTTTCATTAAGCAATTTTGGATTGCCTCGTCGTATCTCACCCAAAATTGTGTGAACTCCGCCAGCATTGTGAACATCCTCAATATGATAATCACAACTCGGAGATACCTTGCAAATTGTCGGAGTGCGCTCGCTCAATTCATTGAACTTGCTCATCGTATAACTCAATCCCGCCTCATTCGCTACCGCCAACAAATGCAACACCGTATTCGTACTGCCGCCCATCGCCAAATCAAGTATCATCGCATTGTCAATCGCCTCCGCCGTAATAATATCACGCGGCAAAATTTTTATCTTCGACTTGCCCGACTTGTCCAACTCCAATTCATATACCATTTGAACAATTCTTTTTGCCGCACGTTTAAATAAACTTTGACGATGCTGACTTGTTGCCAACAATGTACCGTTGCCCGGTAACGCAATCCCAATCGCCTCACAAAGACAATTCATACTGTTCGCCGTAAACATCCCGCTGCACGAACCACACGTCGGACACGCACGCCGCTCAACATCAAGTAACTCCGCAGCAGATAACTTGCCGTTCAACTTCGCCGCAGTTTTGGAAAATACTGAAATCAAATCCAACGGCTCACCGTTTTCATTTTGCCCGGCTTCCATCGGACCGCCGCTGACAAATATCGTCGGAATATTACAACGTACCGCCGCCATTAACATTCCGGGCGTTACCTTATCGCAATTCGGAATACAAATCATCCCGTCAAACCGATGTGCATTCAACATCACTTCAATCGAATCCGCAATTATTTCACGACTCGCAAGCGAATATTTCATTCCTTCATGCCCCATCGCAATCCCATCACAAACGCCTATCGAATTAAAAACAAATGGAACACCACCCGCATCAATAACACTTTTTTTGACAAATTGAGCAACCTCATTCAAATGAACATGACCAGGTATCACATCAACATGCGAACTAACCACTGCAATAAACGGCTTGCCAAAATCCGATTCCGAAACCCCACACGCCCGCAATAAACTTCGATGCGGCGCACGAATATCTCCTTTTTTAATTGTATCTGATCTCATCTTAATTTTTTAAACTGTTCACACTTTAAATTCCCATTGCCGTCGCCTGCTTACCTGTCGGAAAGCAGGCTTTGACGCTCTCGAATTACGCAAATTATAGCATGAACAGTATATTCTAATCGAATAATTTGTAATTTCTACTAGACAGTTATTAATAAACTGTTCGTACTTTAAATTTCCATTGCCGCCGCCGAAAGCAGACTTTTACGCTCTTGAGCCATACAATTTTATAGTATAAACTGACTGTACATTGAGAATCTCCAGCAAAATACAAATTTAGATTTTTAGCGGCTCATTGATTGCTATTCCGCAATCAGATAACAAATGGTATGATTGTAATCAGGATTAATGAATATTCACGCAAATATACTGTTAGTACTATAAATTGCGCGGCTCAAGAGAATAAAAGCCCGCCTGCTTTCCGATAGGTAAGCAGACGACGGTAAAGGGAATTTAAAGTGTGAACAGTTTAAAACATTCCACTGAATAAATACTAAAATTTGATTTTTTTAATAACCAACAATTCTTTATTGAACACGAAAATAACTTTAGAAAATTATGTCAAGCGATCGCCCATCACCAACTCCACCAGTACCGCCAACCATATCCGCCGCACCTAATACAAATCAAACCAACACAAACCAACCCGTAAGTACCCGAAACTTGCGCGACGTATTGCTTGAATTCGGGCAACATTGCCGACTCATGCAAGATGAGTTAGGTAAAGTAATCATCGGACAATCTACTGTAATTCGCCAAATTCTTGCTGCAATTTTTACCCGCGGACATTGCCTACTCGAAGGCGTACCCGGTCTCGCAAAAACTCTAATGGTCAGCACAATCGCACGCATACTCGATATAAACTTCAAACGAATACAATTCACTCCAGACTTGATGCCTTCAGACATTACAGGTACTTCCGTATTAGACGAAGACGACAACGGACGACGTAACTTCAGATTCGTTGAAGGTCCCGTGTTTACTAATATTTTGCTTGCCGACGAAATTAACCGCACGCCGCCAAAAACTCAAGCCGCACTACTACAAGCAATGCAAGAACACGAAGTTACCGTCGGACAAACTACATACCAATTGCCAGACCCATTTTTCACAATCGCAACCCAAAATCCAATTGAACAAGAAGGAACTTACCCCTTGCCCGAAGCACAACTTGACCGATTCATGTTCAACATAAAAATCGATTACCCAACACTTGACGAAGAAGAACGAATCCTAACCGCAACAACACGCGGCGAAAAAGCTGATGTAAGAAAAATTCTTAGCGGAAAACTAATCGTCAATCTGCAAAAACTCGTCGGAAGTGTTGCCGTCAGTCAATACATTGTCAAATACGTCGCAAATTTAGTTAGAGCAACTCGCCCAAAAGATGACTCCGCACCAAAATTTGTTCGTGAACTTGTTGACTGGGGCGCAGGACCTCGCGCTGGACAATA
The DNA here is from genome assembly GCA_031282385.1 of Planctomycetaceae bacterium. Lineage (GTDB taxonomy): Bacteria > Planctomycetota > Planctomycetia > Pirellulales > Thermoguttaceae > WRKP01. The sequence continues at coordinate 4,513 of JAITDV010000452.1, forward strand.
TTTAATTCACGGCGGAAAAGCATTGGCAGCAATGGACGGACGATTCTCGGTTGCTATCGACGACATCAGAGCTTGTGCAATACCTGTTCTAAGACACAGAATCAGCACAAACTTCCAAGCACAAGCCGAAGAAACAACAAACGAAGACATAATAAAAAAACTAATCGCAGAAGTACCAACTCCACCTATCGATAAATTTGAAAAAAACGTAACTATTCAGTAACATAACAGGCGACGGTAAAGGAAAATTAAAGTGTGAACAGTTTAATAAATTTCACGTATATGTTTTCAGAAGTTTCAGAAGGTGTGTTGATAGATGTTCGTGCTTGTCCGGGGGCAAAACGTAATGAAATTCGCGGGATTCACAATGACACTATCAAAGTCGCCGTAACACAACAACCCGAAAAAGGCAAAGCAAACAAAGCAATTCGAGAACAACTGGCAAAAGCATTAAAACTAAAATTATCGCAAATTGATCTAATAAGCGGAGAAACTTCATCCTCAAAAAAATTTTTGTTACGAAATATAAAAATCGAAGAAATAAAAGAACGAATAGTATAGTTAAATTTTTGACAATATGGAACTTCTAAAAACCACGTTTTCCAAAAATAGCGTCCTTAAAAATAAAGACGTGTAAATATTTTTTGTCTAAAAATGTGAAATTTAGACAGTAAGTTTGATTTTTCTTTTTTTGGTTTTCTTCGCGATTGTTTCTTGATTTTTTCGCGAATCGTCGTATTGAGATGGTGTTTTCCCGCTATCTAGTTGTCCCTGAAAAAGTCATTTGGTGCTATAAATTCTTGGCTTATCTGGTTGCAATTTAGAGTTATAAT
>JAITDV010000586.1 GCA_031282385.1 Planctomycetaceae bacterium
AAATGTCTCCGGCGGAAAAGATTTTTTAATTTCTACCTCATTTATTGTTATTGTACGATCAAAACTAATTTTTTTTGTTTCCTTTCCTTCTTTTATAATTACTCGTATATTAGTAGGAAATGGGAAAAAAGCGGGATTAGTATATTCAGATTCCACCGAATATTCATGGAGTGGAAGTGTTATAGAACATTTAAGAATATGAAAACCCGGTTCCTCAATAACAAATCCCCATTGTTCGAACAAATCGGATTTTCCCCTTTGACCTTCCCAAAAAACTCGATTTACCCTCTTACCTTTATATTCCATCTCTTCAACTGAAAATTTAAGGTTATTTTGCATAAGAAGACAACGCTCTATACTGTTGCTGTGTCTTGGATCAGGGGTCGTACACAGCAATCTAGGATCATAAGTGTCAGCACCATACGCATTAACCGATTCTAATCCAACAATACTGAGTCCCTCGGTAGCTTTTTGACCATGCATTACATATATTGAATCGCCTAATAAAAGTGATTTAATTCCTGTAAACTTTTCATTTGGCAGATGCTCTTTTAGTATCTTACCGCGTTCAAACTTTACAACTTGTTCAACTGTTTTTCCTTCCTCTTGCCTATGCTCCGTATAACGAATATAAAAACAATCAACTTTCATAAACTTCTGCTCTGCACCTTTAAGCAACGCCATTGCCTTACCCGCATTATCCGCAAAAGCAAAACCTGGAAACAAACAAAGAAAAACAAATACTAAAAAACTTCGCATAAAAACCTCCATGAAAAGAAACTAATTGTTAAATTTGAAAACTTGACCAACATTAAACAAAAACCAACATGAGGCATCAACAAAAGCCGATACCTCACGCCTAATTACCAATTCACTCGCAAAGTTACCTTATTCAGACGGACACGTTTTATCGTTATCTACAACAATTTTGGATTTCACTCTCCATGCTGACCAGAGATTTGCAGCCTCACACCTTTGTTCTGTTGAATTCCAAACACACCCTTTCCTTCTCCAACAGTTAAAATCTTCTCCTTTAGTTACACCAGTTGTAGTATTGATCTTACCATCGGGCATATTGTTGATCTCGTAAGTAAAAAGGTTTGCCACAGCACCACATTCGAAATACGCCATTCCATCGCATGTCAAAACTCTGTCATCGGGTGAATGACATGGAGTCGTACTCTCATTTGGTGCTTGGCATTGGGGTTCTGTACACGCCCCATTGACCACAAAGCACACTGATGCCGATACAAACATCAGGCACGTTATAAACACAAACACGAATTTTCTCATTTCTATTCTCCTTCTCTAAATCTGAAAATTGTTATGGGGATAATTTTTTTACACTTTTTCCCTCCCCAATCGGAAAAAGTGTCACGTTCAAAACTATTTTTTCGTCGATATCCGTGTCTAAACACGGTTTAACAAAAAAATTCACCGTGTGATTTTTTGATATTTCCTCAGCATCAAACGACGCACAAACACGCCTGTTCGGTAAAGTTTCAGCTTCGGCTAGTTGTGATGGTACACTTGTTGATATTAAAACCTGTTTTTCAACATTACCCACCTCCTCTGAAGAAACAATAATGGAAGGATCTGTAACACGCACCGGTGCGACATAATTCGCATTGATTCTAACTAATTTTTGCGGTATTAGCTTACTATTAGTTTCAATAATTAGGAACCTCTAAAAATACATTTTTAATCACAGAGTTATTATTGGAGAATTCTTGTCCCTTATCTCCGATTTGTCCTTATTGTCTCTGCACGAAAAACGTTAGGTACCTAATGGATCATAGTGATTAATGGGACAATAATTTTGTAAAACCAATTTGTGTTTAAGTAAATGTTATTTTTAGAGGTTCCCAATTAGATTTCCATTAAACTCCTGAGTCGCTACAAATGAAGTAACATCAAGACTAATTTCGTATTCAAATTTTGACCCGTCGTGAGAGATTAGTTTTGTTGTCATAGTATCTGTTGATGGGCGGATATCTTTGATCTCAAGAGTTTCTAATTGGTCGGCAATAATACTGAATTTAGAATTGACTTTTTGTACTTCCAAGCCGTTGATTTTACCTAAGTCGATCTCATACGGTTCTATTCGATAGTCGGGTTTGATTGTCGCGATTACCTCAACTTGCGAACTCCACAACGGAGCAGCAGATGGTTCTGCCAAAACTTGCTCATAGTAAACTGTAATCGTTGCTGCTATTTTTCCTTGTCCGGTTCCGGTACTGAATACTACAGGAAAATCAATTTTTTCATCCATCTTGATTGCGGAATTAAAAAAATCTTTTCCTGTATCCGCAACCGTACATCCGCAAGATGATTCCGATCCAAGAATACGCAAGGGAATTTGTGACTTATTTGTCAGAATAAAATTATGTCGTAATGTTTCCTTTTGCCCAACGATTCCAAAATCGTGAAAACCAGACTCAGAAATTACCAGTTTGTCCTCCAAGTTGGACGGTCACTATGCGAACAACCCGACACTAATGTTAAAAACAAACAACAAAGAAGTGCAAACACTTTTGGCATTACAAAATTTGTGTACATCTCAGTCATCGCTACGTAATTTTGGTTGATGGTAAAATAAATAACATAATTCCCGATACCTTCCAACAAAAAACGCTTGCCGATAAAGAAGATTTATCGTTACAAAAAATATGACATCACAACAGAACCGCAATAAGAGCAATTTGCATCTGTCCTCAAAAACAGAAAACAAATTGTTCAAAGCAAGGAGGGCGACAGCGTAATTGAGGCGAACAAGATTGTCAAGCGGAATTTGTCAAAAAATTTTCTTTTTCGCAAATTTTATAAGAATAATTTCAACAGAGACAATTTATAATATTGATATTAAATTGGAGTTGCGGCAAAATAAAATCTTGAAAAATTTTTCAGGCAAATTTCTTGATTAAACCTTTTTCCCAACTTGAACAAAAAACAAAAACATAACAACAACACAGTAATTTTATGAATGTGTTGTCGTGTATGTTTTTGATTTTTGGGTTGGCGAAAGGGTTTATTGTTTTTTATATTTGCTTGTTGGTATTTTCTATTGAAACACCGCCAACCAGCACGAATAAACGCTTATTGATTTTTTGTAACGTTAATTCTTGTCAAAAATACAAAAAGAACCGTCTGCAGATGTAATTATTGTAAGGTTCGCGTACCAAAATAACCCGCGTTTTGAATTGAACTTTTTAACTTGATATTTAGTATTTTTTTGGG
>JAITDV010000619.1 GCA_031282385.1 Planctomycetaceae bacterium
AGCGACGTTGCAGAATTTTGTACCGCAAGTTTTGAGTTTCGAACGTCAATCGCGTGAATTTCTGCTTCACGAACAACGTGAAATTTTACTTGACCGATGTTCGCGTGCAGTTGGTTTACTTAAAACGGCGCGGACGATTGGCAGTGTTGAGACGTTGCATCATTTGTCAAGTTTAAGACTCGGAATCAATATGGGGCTTATTGAAAATATCAGCATGAACGACGTCAACCGTTTATTTCTAAATACGCAACCGGCACATTTGCAAAAAATACTCGGCGGAAAATTATCCCAAAATGAAAGAGATATTGCAAGAGCAAAATACATCCGATCAATTCTCGGAGCAATATAAACTGTTCACACTTTACGCTAAATCTGCTGAAATATTATGAAATTTCTATTTTTTGTTTTTGAGTTAGTGTCCAAGTTTAGTCAAATTATCAATTCTTTGTCATAATGTTACAAAACAATCCAGTTTCAATAAATATTATTATTCCGTCTCGTTATCAATCGACGCGGTTACCTGGTAAGCCGTTGCTTAAGATTGCCGGAGTTGAGATGGTGAAGCGGGTGGCAGATATTGCTTCTTTTGTTTGTGAATCTTGCGGCGGCTGTGATTATGCGGTGGCAACAGATGATTCGCGTATTTTTGATTTTTGCGTACAAGAAGAAATTCCAGTTGTTATGACGCGGTCGGATTGTACAAACGGAACAGAGCGATGTTGGGATGCGGTTGCCAACAAAACCGTCAAACCGAAATTGATAATTAATATGCAAGGCGATAATCCGCTTTGTCCGCCGTATGTAATTCAAGCGTTGATTGATTGCTGGCGTAATAATACTGAAGCGGATTTGTTTACGCCGTCATTACAACTTACTTGGGACGAGTATGATCAAATTATTGAAACGAAAAAGGATACGCCATATTCAGGAACAACTGTTTTAGTTGATCGCAATAATTTTGCGTTGGCTTTTTCTAAAGCGGTTATTCCTGTGATTCGCAATGTTGAGAAGTCAAAAAAACTGATGCCGATTAGTCCGGTGCGGAGACATATTGGCATATACGCTTATACGTTTGAAGCACTGCGGCAATATGTTGAGTTACCTCAATCGGATTATGAATTGAGTTGTGTTGAAGGGTTGGAGCAGATGCGGTTTCTTGAAAATGGGATGAGAATAAAAATTGTGCCGGTAGATTATCAAGGTAGAAAAACAACAAGCGGAGTTGATTCGCCAGAAGACATTAAAAGAGTCGAAGAGATAATCGCAAGTTACGGCGATTTCTACAAACGAATTGCCCGCTAACAACTTGACATCACACACATTGATACGAATCAAATTTGACCGATGTCTATTGTAACGTTATCTAATTTGACGTTATCTTCTTCCAATGATTGCTTGAGAGCAACGAGTCCATTATTTAATTTTTCGGCAACATCGGTATTTGTTGCGTTGAAATATACGGAGTAATTACCTTTATTTTTTGTTATTCGAATGAACAATTCACCTGAATTTTCTAGGTTTAATTTGATTCGGAACGTATTATTCCGATTCGCCATCGACCTGCACGCCGCAGCAACACGCAACAACAACCGATGACGCCGTGAAATATCTGTCCAATCATAATCATCTACATATTCTTCTTCGTTATCATTTGCATTTTTGTTGGTCAAATCATTTTCGGTTTCAGGTGTATTGTTGTTCAGATCAATTTGTTCAGTATATTTAACCGGATTGGATAATATTGTTACAATAAATTCCGGCAATTGCGATATATCAAAAACTTCTTTATTGTCCGTCTGACGATCAATAGTATCATTTTCACCAACATCAATCTTGTTATTGAAAGACAGTAATTCTGTTTTTTCAGTTATAGAATTTTTTTGTCGGCGTGAATCATTCAAAATATCAGAGTTGATGTTGGACGCAAGAAAATTATCTGCGGGCAATTTATCAGATTGTAATTGTTCGATATTTTTTTTATTTTTATTTTTTTCTTTTTTGTCTTCGTTATTTTTATCGTTTTGCTGCCTGTTATTATTTTGGTTTCTGTCGTATTCAACTTGTTCAATACGCCCTGTTGGAGTAAATATTGTAAAAGTTGTTTGTTGTCCGTTGGCAACAGCGCGTGTTGATTCTTTTTGAGCGATTGCAATAGAAACCATTATTGTTGCAGAAATTTCCGGTTGCGCAATATCGGTTTCCGCAATATGTTGTCCCAACACTTCACGTACAACCGCGCGATGATTAGACACATTCAAAAATCGGATGTGATCGTTGTTGTTAGCGGTATTGCTATTTTTGGCAATTGTTGTTATTGTTTGAGTTGGGTTGAAGTTTGCATTTGTGGTTAATTGACGCGGCGGCTCTTTAACTTGCGGCAACTCTTTTGATTGTTCGTGAATTATTCCTGTTTTATTTTGTTCTTCACGTTTATTCAGACGGTTAATATATTCATTTCGAATTTGTTCTCGACGGTCAAGTTGATTGATGTAATCGGTTTTTATTTCGGAGTTACGAAGTTCATTTTGGTTCAAGGATATTTTGTCAAGTTGTTTATTGCCGTGTTGTGTTGTTTCAGTTTTTTTATTATTGTTACGTTTATTATGTATATTTTTTTCGGCAATATTTTCAGATTGACCTGTTATTTCTGTTTCATGCAATAAAGTTTCAACCGCCATGTTTGTTCCAATAGTGCCTGCGGAGTTATTTTGTATATTGGCGTTATTAATTTTTTTACCAATTACCGAAGCCTGAAACGCAGCTGCAAATGCTGTATTGAGCGTATTCAAGTCCTGACTTCGTACAACAGTCGGCGAAATAGTTGCGGGACTGACAGAATAAGTTGTTGTGTTATCGACAGACATGTTATTTGGTTCAATTGTTTGATACTGTTTGTACTATACGGTTTGTACTATAAATTGCAAGATTCAAAAGCGTAAAAGCCTGCTTTCCGATAGGTAAGCAGGCGGCGGTAAAGGAAAATTCAAGTGCAAAAAGTTTATCAGTTCTTAAATTATTCGTAATTATTCAGTCGTATTTTTAACCACCCCTAACCCTTCCAAAGGAGGGGCAGGGGTGGTTTACTAACACGACTGAATAATTACATTTTTTTTTCAATTTTGATTTGTCGTATTTGAATTTTGTTTGCGGAATATTATGAGGGCGGTTATGAGAATTATTGTTACTAAAATTATTGATGCGGCTAAAAGATAGTAAGGCATATTTGATGAATTTGAGCTTGAAGTTTTTTGTGTTGTTGGTGGTGGCGACGGTGGAGGTTGGGTTGGTGGGGCGTCGTCGGGAGGTTCGGGAAACATTAAGGTTTCTTCACCGGTTTTAGGATCAATTGAATGCATTCTCGAATCTACAGGCTTGGCAATAAATTTTTTTGCCTCAACAATCCTATTTTGCAATTCCTTATCAGCGTCTTTTTCTGTTACAGAAATTCGCTCCAAAAACGGAACAATCAATTTGTCCGC
>JAITDV010000640.1 GCA_031282385.1 Planctomycetaceae bacterium
GTAACAAAATCGCCCAAATAACCGTTAAAAACGGTACAGAACAAGAGTATTATTTCACTTTCGACGGTCACGGAAGTACAAGAGTTTTAACGGATATTGCCGGTGCAATCATCGAACTCTACGCCTTCGACGCTTATGGTAACGCCATTGGTTTCGACCCATCTGTTGCGTTAACCGAATTCCTGTACAGCGGCGAACAATTCGATTCAAAAATTGGTCAACAATATTTACGTGCAAGATATTATGACCCAGCGACAGGGAGATTTAATAGACTTGATCCGTTCTTTGGGAATCTGAATGATCCTCAGAGTTTACATAAATATCTGTACACCCATGCAGACCCGATAAATGGAATTGATCCACGCGGCGAATCTTTAACTGGTGTGGCAATTTCTGTAGGAATTGGGGCAGCTATTGGTGCTGGTGTTGGATATTATCGTAATAATAGTCTGAAGGGGGCTGCTATTGGGGCATTGGCAGGTGGTGTTGCTGGAGCAGTTGCCCTTTACATGCCAGTATTTGGTGGTTCATTCTTAAAGATGTTAGCAACGGGAGTATTGACCGGTTTTACAACAGGTGCTGTAAATGGGTTGATCTATAATTCCCTACTCAACGATGATGGTGACCTGAACGTTAACCTAGTGAGAGGAACTTTTGAAGGGTTCAAAGAAGGGGTAATGGGGGCCATTGTTGGAGCAGGTGCAGGAGCTTTAGGTGGAGGGATATTATATGTAGGAGCTTTGCTAATTGGAAGACCTAATATTAGAGGAGTCGTTGCAGAATGTTTGGCAGCTGCCCAACAACTTAAATGTCCTTTAACTAAAAAACCTTTGATTAGATTTGATTTATCAAAGTTCATAAAGAATGATTATTTGAAAGGCGATATAGGTGAAGCAGCTGATCGTTGGATACATAGTGACTTGGATTTTATTGGTACGGGAAAATACAATTCCATAAATGGAGGAGACAATATTTTCTCAAGCACCGGATCGAATAATCTTCTTTTAAGTGAATGTAAATATATTGATGGTTGGAACTCTACAAGAAAGACTATCAATTGGTTAATGAACAAAAATAAAGCTTACGGAGGATATCCACAAATGTCAGACGGATGGGTTAAAGGTGTGATAGAAGCTTTAATCAACCGCGGAAATGATATGGGAAATAAACTTAAGTCTGCATTCGACGGTGGTACTCTTGATAGATCTATAACCATTGTGAACGAATGGGGGGAAAGTTTCCTCTACAAACTTGTTAATGGGAGTTGGACATTACAATGATAGAAACTACAGACGTAATTACTTATAAAAATTTCATCACAGAAACATTGTCATATATTGAGAAAGGAACGCCATCAAAACCTTGGTTACAAGGAAGGCTTCACGCTGGTTTGGCAGACGAATATTATGGCTTAGGTATGTATTATATTCCGGTAGGCTCAATATCTTATGCCAAAGGCGCATTTCAAAATGCTGTTAATATTAGATATTGGCTTTTCAAAAAATATTTTTCAATTCACGATTGGACTCGAAAAGAGATTGAGAATTTGAAAGAACAATATGAAGAACGAGTTCTTCTTTCACCAAACCGATTATCTGCTGCTGCGTGGAAAGAATTACTACTGGCAGTATTATTGAATTATCCAGAAATTGATGATTTTAATCAAAAATATGCAATAATCGCTCGTCGTAAATGGCCAATGTATGAACATGCAGCTGAATCCCAATATATTGGACTTTTGATAAGTTATATTATTGATGAAGCTACTGATTCTGCAATGAAGTTACTTGAAAAGAAAAAACCATCTATCGAAGCAATGTTTCGAGGTTTACCAGAATGTTTAGAAAATATTGTTAGAAAAAATAAAGAAGGTTTTTTTGAATCAATAAAAAATGCTGCGAAACAATGGAAAAAAGTAGCGAGAGGTTCTGAAAAAATTATGCCCTATTCAACATGTTTTATATGGGGGTGTTGTTTATTCAAATTATCGGAGAGAGTATTCGGCAAAAATATTTATCACGATTTTTTAGAACAAAATGAAAAACTTAATTTTCCTCAACAATTATTTGATACAAATATATGTCCGAAAGATCCATACCCTATTCCTGACTTTGTCTTTAATTTGATTTTAAACATGGATGGCAAAAACTTGACCCATGAATAAGGTTGAAACAGTTCCACCCGTTTTTGAGGAGTAAAATTTTTGTCAAATACTTGAAATTGTAGGGTCTGAAAAAGAGTGTCCCTTAGAAAACATATAAAATTAACATAACTAAAACGATATCAACAACGTATAACAGAAATTCTTGTTTGTTTAAACAGGAATATCCATTGTATTTAAATTGTCAATCTATTAAAATAGGAATATAGAATGTCAAAGAAGGATGTTTCAAAAATTAAATAGACAGTTACTTCGAACAATGAGTGGTATTGGTAATTGATTGAAAACGGTCAATCAATAAGCGGTGGACGGTAAAAATTAGACCAGTGAATAAGGTGTATTGTTTGAGCGATTCTAACATTTTGATTAAATGATGAGTAAAAAACGTATCAATTACAGTTCGTCGTTCAAGGCGAAAGTAGCTCTTGCAGCGGTTCGTCATGAGAGGACGCTTAGTGAGTTATCATCTCACTTCCATGTTCATCCGAATCAAATAGGTAAGTGGAAAAGCCATCTGCTGGACCATCTTGAAACACTTTTTCAGGATGGTCGCCGTAAAAAGTCTCAGGAACATTCTGAGCTCAATGAGTTGTATTCCAAGATAGTATAAAATTAAGGATGAAATATTTATGCGAGAGTTAGAATTATTTCATACACTATATGTGTTTTCAGGTGCTTATGCGCTACTTTTAATTTTTTTCCCTTTTTACTATTTTTTGGGTTTTAATATAGCTGGTTTTAACACATTGGCAGGAATTGCAGGTCTATTGGTTTTAATCATTCCTGTCATTTTTGATGCATTTACATCTTCATATTTTGCAAAGCGAATACTTATGCTTTATGCAAAAATATGTTATATCA
>JAITDV010000023.1 GCA_031282385.1 Planctomycetaceae bacterium
ACATTTTTTGTGAATTTTGGCAATATTGGGCGTATGGATACCCCCCATTGACTTGGAGTAAACTCCAGTATGTAAAATATCAAAATTGAAAATCGACAACAGAATTAACAAAATTTTCAAAATGAACATATTTGTAAATGATGAAAATGATGTTAATTTTGTATTATTGAACGGAACGGAAATTTGAATTTTCATGTATTTCGTGTTTCCAATAAAATTGACGATCACCATCACTAGTAATTTCAATAAAAATTTTGAAGCGTATAATATTGCCGGAAGTATAACAAACATAAACATTTGACCAGTATTTTTATCTGTTTTTAAAGGAAGGACACAAATTATTAGAGTAACATGAGCGATAACAATATCACACTCAATAAAGTATTTATTTCAGATATTCGCGGTATTATTGAAACTGCCCGACAAACGGCAATACGTAGTATTGATTTTCAGCGAGTCATGATGTATTGGAAATTGGGTGAACGTATCATGGTGGAAGAGCAACAAGGTAAATCACGCACAGATTACGGTAGTTATTTGCTTCGTAATCTGGCAAAAACGATTGAACCTGAATATGGAAGCGGTTTTTCGGTGCGTCAATTGGAACGGGCAAGGCAGTTTTATAATACTTATCAAATTGCGTCCGCACTGCGGACGCAATTCAATTGGTCTCAATATAAAATGCTCATTGCTATAAATAATGCCGACAAACGTGAATATTATGAACAGGAAGCCTTGCATAACGCTTGGACAGGGCGGGAATTAGAACGACAAATTACTTCGGGACTTTATGAACGTTTGCTCATGAGTAATGACAAAAAATCTGTGCTGGAAATAGCAAGACGTGAACGAATCCCAGAAAATCCAACAGAAATCATTAAAGACCCAATGATTTTAGAATTTGTAGGTTTAAAACCCGAAGTAAGATATTATGAAAAAGATTTGGAAAGCGCTTTGATTGTCAATCTGCAAGATTTCCTTTTAGAATTAGGTAATGGTTTTTCATTTGTGGCGCGCCAAAAAAGAATTCTACTCGAAGATGACGAATATTTTGTTGACCTCGTTTTCTATAATCGTCTGATACGTTGTTTTGTCATTATAGAAATTAAAACACACAAACTTACCCACAAAGATATAGGACAATTACAAATGTACGTCAACTACTACAACCGTACAGAAAAACTTCCCGACGAAAACCCAACTATCGGAATATTGCTCTGCGCCGATAAAAACAATACTATGGTAAAATATTCATTGCCCGAAAATTCAACCATTCTTGCAAGTACCTATCAACTTTACTTACCTAGCGAAAAACAATTGCTTGATGAATTAAAACGAGAATTAGCAGAAATAAAATAATGACTAAAATTTTTATAACAAAATTTTCAAAATTTTCAAAATGAACACATTTGTAGATTTATAAATGATGAAAATTCTGTTAATTTTGTAAAATATTTGAAGATTGGATTATTCCCATTGACGTAGCAAATTCCGTAGGTAAAATATTGAAATAATATTTTCCTTTGTTTCGGATTTCAATTTCCTACTAATAAATCACTCATGTTAAAAAATTTCAGACTCATTGCCGCTGTGTTCTTTTTTCTGTTGACGACGCTTCTGTTTTTAGATTTTACGGGAGTTATTCATCAATGGTTTGGATGGTTGGCAAAAATACAACTCATTCCCGCTCTCTTGGCAACAAATGCTGTAATAATAACAATAATCGTTATTCTCACTTTGTTTTTCGGCAGAATTTACTGTTCGGTAATCTGTCCGTTGGGCGTCTTACAAGACGGCATCTCCCATCTTGCCGGACAAATCAAAGGCAAAAAAAATCGTTTCCGTTTTGCACCGGCAAAATCATGGTTGCGTTACGGAGTGTTGGCGTTGTTTATTATTGCTCTTGTTGCGGAAATCAGTGTTTTTGTTTCAGTGCTTGACCCTTATGCCGCCTACGGACGTCTGGCGTCCAATTTTTTCTCCCCGCTCTATCGGCAAGGAAACAATCTGTTGGCATTCTTTGCCGAAAAAATCGACAGTTATTCTTTTTATTCTACCGAAGTTTGGATCAAAGGTTGGATTACATTCGGCACGGCAGCAGTTACACTTTTTGTCGTCGGTATTCTCGCATGGCGAAACGGACGCACCTATTGCAATACCATTTGTCCAGTCGGCGCATTTCTCGGATTTTTGTCACGATTCGCTTTGTTCAAATTAACCGTTAATAAGGAAAAATGTACGGAATGTAGGCGTTGCGAACGAAATTGTAAGGCTTCATGTATTGATGGAAACGCAATGAATATTGATTACAGTCGTTGTGTCGGCTGTTTCAATTGCGTGAAAATGTGCAGGTCAGACGCAATTCGATATACGTTGCCGAAAATAGATAAAATTCCAAAAACAGATAAAAATACAAAAATCCCCGTTCCAATAAAGAATAATCAGAATAGTTTATCGCGACGCGTTCTCATTTCCTTGTTCGCAACGTTTGCTTTTACGAAAACATTAAAAGCGCAACAAAAATTGCAGGGCGACGGCGGTTTGGCAACGATTGAAGACAAAAAAATACCGGACAGAAAAACGCCGATTGTTCCTCCCGGCGCGTTGGGCGCAAAAAATATGAAAACGCATTGCACTGCCTGCCAACTTTGCGTTTCGGCTTGTCCCAATAATGTGTTGCGTCCATCCGAAAAATTGGCAACCTTAATGCAACCCGAAATGTCTTTTGAGCGTGGTTATTGTCGTTTGGAGTGTACCGAATGTTCACAGGTTTGTCCCGCAGGTGCAATCAAACCAATTACGCGAGCAGACAAAACGGCAATTTCAATCGGTTTGCCGGTATGGATAAAGGAAAAATGTATCGTGAATACCGACCAAGTTCAATGTAACGTTTGTGAACGTCATTGCCCGACCGGTGCAATCACACGGATTGATCGTGAGCCGAACAATAGCGACTCTCTGAAAATACCGGTTATTGATAAGGAATTATGTATCGGATGCGGCGCCTGTGAACATCTTTGTCCGGCACGCCCGTTCAGTGCAATTTATGTGGAAGGAAACCTAAGACATCACTCAATTTAAATTTAAGGTCTTTATATGGAAAATAATAACAATAATAACAAAAACGAAGTGAGCCGCAGAAATTTCTTTAAGATTGCGGGAACAACCGCAGTTGGAACAACAGCGGCAATCTATGGATGCAAGCCGGGCAACAAGTCGCCTGCTGAAGACGGCTCTGCGGGTGAAGTGCCGACAGATAAAATGACTTATCGTGTCAATCACAATACGGGTGATAAAGTTTCGTTATTGGGATATGGTTGTATGAGATGGCCTCTGCGTCAACGAGCGGACGGCAACGGCGAAGAAATTGATCAGGACGCCGTGAACGAT
>JAITDV010000032.1 GCA_031282385.1 Planctomycetaceae bacterium
TAATATTTATTGCTAAAAGCGCCGAAACAGGAGTGTATGTAATTACTGTTACGTTTAAGGTAACTTTCACAATTAAAAAACCTAATACGCCGTCACACGAGGTAAGTTATACCGGAAGCAGTTCCGCAACATTGAACGTGGAAAACGGTAAGTTTGAAGTAAAAATCAAACCAAGCGTTTTAATTCCGCAATTTGTCGGTGATACTAATGGCTATCGAAATAAGCTCGGTATCGGTGAATAAGCAACTATCAATGTTTTTCCAGAACCCAGCTCTGGTGATACTGTTGAATTTTATACTGCGACGTCAACAGATTTTTCAATTTCAGGAGCTTCGTTTGATGCAGGAGCAGTTGCCGCGCAAGGTACAATATCGGTTTATGCCCGCATCAATGGCGCTGCTGAACCCGATGGACCAGAAACAATTGGTGTTACTGTTGTTGAACCAGGTGGCGGAGGAGTTGTCAAAGAAAAAGATACTGGAATTTGGCATGTACACAATACAGGCTCTGTTGGTTTTTCGGGGATGTGATATATAACTCCTGATGATGTTTCATTCCACAAAGTTCAAATTCGAGAACAGATATGTTATGGTGACGGTGAAGGTTATTTAAGTTTTAAGAATGGAGAAAAGCATGAATTAGGCGACTGGTTTTGGTGTGTGCAAGGCGTTTTCCCATTGTCAGGAAAACGAAATACATGGGGAAGAGACAATATTCGATCTGGTGAATACGATGAAACACCCTATTCACAATGTAAATTTACTTGGTTGATACCTTGGCGATTTAAATGTGATACTAATGAGAAAAATTTTGTTACAATACCTCAAATTGAACTAATTGATAAAAAAGGCGACATGACAATTATTAAAGGCGAAGAATCAGTGTCTGCAAAATATGACGATCCGAGTTCAATCCATAAATAATAACAATAAGGAGAATAACATGCGGTTATTTTTTATTTATTTTATAGTTTCTTTTGTGCTGTCGCATCAACTTGCTGCAAGCAGCGAAAAAAATATCAAATTGTCTGAACTTGATTTTAAAAACGATCTCCAACAAATAGAAAAAAATCTTTTTGAAATCGACAATTCAGTAAAAAAGAACGATATTGCAGTTGAATTATTAAGAAGGCAATACCGTTTGTTTTTTCGTGTTTCGGTATATATTTTGGATGTCGAAAATAAAAATAGCAATGTCATTAAAGAGCGGCGGTTAATTTTGTCTTCATGGCTCGCATATCACAATTGTTTATTGATTCTTGTCGATTCTAAGCATGATCCTTTAAAATTACCGTATGTTAATATATCGCCTGGAAAAGGTCCGTATAGCTCGGGCATTGCGCCAGAGAACATAAAAGAACCTGATATTCGGAAAGAATATGAAAAGAAATTAAAGAATAATTCCGAATACACAAGAAAATTTAATTTACAACATACTCTTCGTTATCTTATACCTAGATCAATAGAAGAGTCCAGAGAATTTATAATCAGGAGTTATTCTAAATTACCTCGCGCCGGCGAAGAGCTTGTTGAACTATTAAACAAATATGAATATCCGGAAGAGGAAAAGGCTAAGATATTTAAAGCGTTGAATATTCCTTACAAGGGTTTTCGTGAATGGCGAACGAATGACGGTTTGCTTACGTTGACGGCAAAATTGATTTCCGCCGACAAAAACGAAGTTAAGCTTGAAAAAGAAGACGGCAAAAAAATTACCATCGAAATTGCATACCTCCGCAAAGAAGATCAAGATTACGTCAAAAAACAACGCGAACCAAAAACAAAAACTTCTCCATAGATTATCTACAACCGATCTATTCAGTTGTTTGTCAAATTATTATGCGAAATAAACCTAATTTTCTTGCAAAACAACCTCCGTAATTTTGTAGAGACGCAATGCCTTGCGTCTCTACTCCCAACAGTTGATGGAAAAGGTGGGTGTACTGCTTCAAAATGTGGAGTTAGTGTAATTCGTGTGCCGAAAAATCAACCACTATATGATGTTGACCCAAAAAATTACAATGGCGGTTTTAAATATGAGTAACAACCGATAACCTGGAGAAAATGACATGAAAACAATATATGTACTATCACTATGCATATTATTATTTGAAGGATTAATTACAAAACTTAATGCGAATGACATGCAAAATAATTTGGCTGTAAGCGACCATGAAAAGATTGAGTCTTCCTTTAGCAAAATAAGAAGACTCATTGATAAAAAGCCGATTGATTTTAAAAAGATTATTTCTGAAATTAATGAATTAGAGAAAAATATCAAAGTTTCTTTTCCATTATTGATCAGTAAAATACGTGATCTTGTTGGTTCTATTCAAAACCATGCAGAAGACAAAGATGTAACGGAATTAGCAAAATATCTGGTTGACAAATATGCTTGCTTCTCTTTTGACAGAAGTAAATTGAATATACTGGAACAAATAGAATTCGATGAGATTCAACTGCAAATACTTCTTGTACCTCAGTACAAATATTATATTTCTGATGCGCTAAATGATTGTGATCCTTTGGGGCGAAAGAAACATTCCAGTCAATTACTCGCTTTGTATCAAAACATTGTTCTTCATATTGATGACAAATTCGATCTGAATGCAAAAGAAAATCAAATTATTAAAAATGGTTTTAATCCGCCTGATTCATACAAAGAGCCATACAACTCTGGTCAAGACATGAGCGATGTAAAAGACAAAGCAACACGCGAAGCCTATGAAAAATATATTGAGGAACAAAATCAAAAAATAGATAGAAGAGAAATACAAAGGCTTGCGACTTTCGTTAGAAAACGTTACTCAAAAGAAGTAGCGAAATATTTGATTGATGCTTATTCTTTATTTCCTTACAGGGCGGCAGAGTTGGAAAAAATGTTGAAAGAAAAAAAGGTCGATTCTGAAATGTCTCAAACGATTCTGGATGCAGTACGAAAACGCGAAAAGGAAAATCCTGATGAAGATTTTCGTATATGGTTGAGCAAGGATAAATTGTTTACGACGGAAGCGAAAATGATTTCCGCCGACAAAGATAACGTTACAATTAAAGATAAACAAGGCAGACAATCAACTATCGAACTTTCCGCCCACCGTCAAGAAGATCAAGATTACGTCAAAAGACAACGCGAACTAAAAACAAAAACTTCTCCATAGATTATCTACAATCGATCTATTCAGTTGTTTGTC
>JAITDV010000037.1 GCA_031282385.1 Planctomycetaceae bacterium
AATTATTAGACCTTTTCTCTAACCTAAAAATACATCAACACAACAAAAAACCTACAACGAAAAACCGCCTTTAACTCCTCCGAGACCACCCCTAACCCCTCCGAAGGAGGGGAATAAGAATACGCATCCGAGTGAGGCGAATAATTCCCCTCCTTCGGAGGGGTCAGGGGTGGTCTCCTACAGGTTAGCGAAAAGGTCTATTTTGTAACCAACCTAGCGGGTAATGTTTTTCTTAACAATTTTCCAAATCTCATCTGGCGTTTCACCGTTTTTTGAAATAATCATTGATTGTGTAATATCCAAATAAGCCGGCAATATCACAGTCTTTATGATACTGTGCAAATCTTACATCGGGTACAATTTTTCATGCCGGTCTGTTTCTGCATAGTATGGAACAATCCATACTCCATAGTTCCCATCAGCAGGTTTCGATGGATTATGAGGGTCTTTCTTGCCGAATATTCTGCAATTACTCATAACGAGAAAACCTTCCTCACGCGCAAGACACGCAACTTTCTCAATAGCGTTAAGAGTAGTCCCAAGAGTCACTTTGTAATTACCTAACCCATCACTCAACTTTGTCTTTTTTGATAACTTTGCCATATTTATTTTATATCGGTTAAATTATGGTTTGTAAAAATTAAACAACAACACCATAAAATCGAGAAGCTCTGAGATTCTAACAAAAAAACAATCTTAGACAACTACCCTGCAAGAGATAATTTTTGGAGATGCCCTAGGAGTAATTTGACAAACAAGGGTTGTTTACTTTTAGATCGTGTTGTTTGAGTCATTTTTGGGGTGATATTTGACAACAGGTTATGTATAGATTAGATTGTCGCGAATTCGTTTTGAATTTTCCGAATACTGATTACAATAAATTCATACGTAATTTGGATTGAGATCCGCCGTACCAATTTAACAAATAAGGAGTAATGATATGAGAGAAATCAAATATGTTCATGACAATCAGGAAGCGGTTGCATCCGCAACTAAAACCTATATTGAAGAAAAACTTGGTAAATGTTTTGAAGTCGACGTTACGACAGATAATGCTCGTATGTTGGTGGGCAAAACCGAAATTGGGTGTTCTGAATACAGTTATATAAAAGTCAAGGTAAATAGAATAGGATTGGAAGCGGAAGCGTTATGTGTATTGCCTGATAATGCAGTATTGCCGATTAACCAGCCTATTGGCGAAGCAACATTTAGCCTCCGCGTCGATGACATCGACAACGGAACAAGCGGGGAGTTGATTCAATTCATTTTATATTGCAAGAGGGTGTCGCCTGAAGTACGGGTAAATGAGCGTAGGATTTTGGATCGTGTTGTGATGCATGACAAGGTATCCGGCGAATACATAGTGTCTGAACCTATAGAGACGGAAGAGGCAACAAGTGGAGAAATCACACATCCATTTGAAGATGCAAGATGGAGTTCTGAATTAGCCCGTGCAAAAAATTTCGATATAAGGGGAAATATTCACCAAGCGAAATATATGGAATATGTATTCAAGTTAATCAATTCACACGAAGAGCATCGTCAACCTGAATTAGTTTCCGTGTATTATATCCATACAATTGAATGCATTTACAGATTTGAAAATGACGAATGGCACAACGTCAACGAAAAGCGGCATTTGTGGCATTCGGAATTAGTCGAAGATGTCAACAAGTCAACTTCTACCAACATAGCGTCCCTAACGAGGCAGAAAAATGAATGTTCATAACCGTTACTGAATAGTTACTATCGGCAACTTCTATACTGTTCGTACTATAAATTGCGCGATTCAAGAACATGAAAGCCTGCTTTCCGACAGGTAAGCAGGCGACGGCAAAGGAAATTTAAAGTGTGAACAGTTTAAAACCTATTTTTGACGGAATTATCGAAATTTTCAGGATAGACAAATTTAGACAATAAATTTATTTTATCCACGAAATTGCACAAATTATTTAATTCGTAAAAATTCGTGAACAAAATGAGTTTTTAGAATTTCCCTATTAATTAAACTTTCGCAAAATGCCGTTTCCTGCTTCAAACTAAGGGGCAAGAATAGTTTAAATATTTTTGTGAGGCTGTTTATTTTGTTTGGTTGTGTTGATTTTGAATTTTGTTGAAATAGTTAATTTTCGTTACGAAAAAAACAAGCTAAAGTTAACAATTCATGCGGATGCAAGTTAATTTGTACTCCGGCTTCGTTGATATTCAATTGTTGCAATTCTTCGTTGAGTAAATTTATCGAGCAGCAACTTACTACCGGCTTGAACGAACGCAGCACACTGTTCGTCTGCAAACCCTCCGTCTCCAATAAATATACCTTAAAACCAACCGGTTCTTTTTTATCGGAGTTGTTAATATTTTTTGTTTCCAATTCGGAGTTTGCCATGAAATCAAAAAGCGGTTCCCAATGTAACGCAATCACATTCGCCACATCCAATCTAAAAAACCAACGCGAAATTAACTTCCCGCCGCTACAAATAGGTACAACCAAATCGTCCTTTGGCAACATAAACTCAAACGAACTCGCCAACGGATGCCGAATATCCACCCCGACACCATATCGAAACCTTCGCACTACACGTTGTAAATCTTCCGATAATTTATCAGGCAACACCGATGACTCTTTATCCGATTTCAGAATATTGTTGTTCCCGTCAACAATATTGCCCTCTGAATCATATTTGTTATCGCCTTTGGCAATCAAAATTGTGTCAAGATACCGATCTCCAAAACGCCTGTGAAACGGTAGTCCTTCTGAAAAAAATGTCAATGAACGCCTATCCGACCGCAAATCAATAATTCTCGGCGATAACACGCGATTTGTTGTAACGTTATATATGCTGTCCCCAAGACTCCCGCGTAATTCCAACGACCTGTCATGCCACGCCGACCTAATCGCATAATACGAATCCCACGCCGAATCGCCACTCGGCTCAATAATAGGTTCGATTGCAAATTTAAACTCCAAAATCCGGCTAAATCTACGCACTGTTATAAACTCCGTAAACTTAGCCGCCTCACAACCATCATCACAAACCAAACGCCCACAAATCCGAATCCGTCCCGTCACCTCACCCAACACATCAATTCCTATTTCATCCACAACCGAACTCGCATAACCGCGATTCGGATCATCAGCCCGCCGCGAATCAACCTCCCGCAACGCCTTGGGCAACCTAAAACCAAGCTGTTGCGATAAACGATTGTAACGATAATTGCCGGTCAAAAGCGAACGAAGCATCCCCGTCGCCGAATCAACCTTCGCAACAAAAAATTCATTTTGCAAAAAATACGCCTTCTTGTCCTCCGATTCAGAAATCAATAACGGTTTATCACGCTTGCCAAAAATCCTGCCAAAAATATTCAAACCGACTTTCGTCAAACTAGACTTTGCAACATTTTGATCTGCACCTTTCTGAATTTTTTGACCGGCTTGCGCAGACTCAACAGAATTATCCGCATCAGGAGATTCCGTCGCAGGAATTTCAACAAATCCCAACGGCGGTACATCCACAACAATCTCTTTCTTGCCCGATTTCTCACCCGCAAAAACTATCGGCGAAACCACCGGAGGTAATTCCGACCAATCGCTCACATCCACAAACACTCGCCGCCCAAAATTCCACGCATTGAGAATTGCGATACCTTGCCGTTTATTTGTTTCCTGCTCATTTGCCTTACTCAAACCAGCTGCCGAAACAAACGCCGAAACAGAACTACCAACCGACGCCGAAACAGATTTATCTGCCGTACTTTGATCAAGTAATTGCGAAACCGTCCCAAACACCGAACCAACCGTTCGCGATAAATTCTCACGATAAATACGTAACCAAAAAGGAATATCAGACGGCTCATCCGTAATATAATTCTCGATAGCAATCAATTCTTCCGAACCCGTTTGAGATGTAGTTGCGAAATATGATTCCAATTTGACAAGCTCGCCTAATTGAGTGGTAAAATTTGTCATTTTGCGTAAATCATTGTACCATTCAGACGCGTCTAAATCGTCGCCATCAAGATTATTGTTACAAGAATTATTCAACCCAACTTCGGCAACATCGCTGCCCGTTATTTTATTCGTCTTGGCAACAGGAAACGCCGCAAAAACAGCCGTCGGTACAGAATCGCTATTTATCAATTCCGAATAATTATCTGCAAAATTGAAAAACTCTTTGCTGGTTGAACATTTTATAGGGTAACGAATCAAAGCGTCAATTTTCGTTCCGTCAACTCCGCGCCAAATCATCTTGCTCTGATTACGTTGCTTTAAATACCAACCGTCCAACGGCGCAAAATACAACACGCCCTTGAACCCCGCTAACTTCAAAATCTGCGGCAAAAACGGTGCAAACCCCGCCCGCTGCCTCCCGTAAACCGCAGGAGAAATTCCCAACCGTTCACGATATATTGAAATCCCTTGCAAAATTTTGTCCGCTGCTTCCAGAATCGGAAATAATAAAAGCGGAATATCCGAAACATCATCCACAACAAATTCCGCCTTGCCCGAACTTGCAGCTGATTGCAACATCTTAAAAGTTGCCGGTTCAGTTTCTGGGAGTAAATCCAACAACGATGCAGGCAAAAAAAGATTCACAAATTCACGCCCCAACAAAAACCGCCGAAAAGATTCACCAAGCGTAGATTTGACAACCAATGTTAAATCCAATAAATAAGAACTCACCGGATAATAACATTCCTTCGTCTCCGCAATCCGTTCAAATGCATCTCGAAATAAATTGTGTGAGTTCGACTCATCGGTTGCAGATTCCGATAATTCCAACGTGTTGCCATCAACAGATTCGTTGCCGTCAATAACCGGATTTTGCGTTTCAATAATGTTCGCACTATCGGTTGTGCCGGTTTGAGAAATATCGTTACCGCCAACGTCAACACTGTCTATTATATCTTGCAAAGCCTGAACAACAGAAGAATCGTTGGTGCTGTCCATGTAATGCAAATGATGAGCAAGAAGACTAACAAACAACGCCGTTGTTCCAATTGCATAAAAATTAGAAACAAATTCGTTACAATAATTATTAGAAATATCAAATCGACTAAATATTTCGTTGACAATTGCTGCTCGTGATTTGAGATTGCGTATTATTACAACATTATTGTTCTCGCCGATATTATCAAAATCTTGCGGAAGAAACGGCTCACAACAATACGGTACAACAATCAACTCCACAGAAGTATTAGTTGATATTCCCGAAGCGGATTCCCATTGCGGAATTTTGCCCAAACGCTTAAAAATAGCCGGATGAAACAACGCCGTATAAGCCGAAAGAATTTCACTTGCTTCGTTCTCTGTCAGATCAGTAACAAGTGATTGAAAATTATAGCCTGGATATAAAATAATCATAAAAAATGCTTTTATTTATCGTACAATAATCCCAATGATAAATTTATTGAGCGTATTTTGAAATAGATTTTAAGGTTCAGAAATTGAGTTCAGGTATTTTGCAATTTTGTCGTAAAGATCAATTATATTCTGCCATTGATCGGCGGCGATGGTAACTCTGCCTAAGTCTGCTTTGTCATTTTCTCTTTTTTTCGTGTTTACTTCAGGTTGTACCGATGCTACAAGATAACGTAACCTAATGTGCAAATATTGTAGAAACTCTGACATTTGTGCAGCGTTTTTTGGCTGTAAACCTGTTGGCAACTGCGGCGGTGCGAGTAGGTGTAACGGCGCGAGTTCTTTAGGTGAAAGTCCGCGAAAAATTGCCACATCGAACATTGACGAGTTAATATCGCCTGTGGTTACATGTTCGAGAGACCTGCTCAAAAAGCTGAACTCTTCGCCATCAATTCCCATTGGTACAAAAGTAGATTTGTCTTGTTTTGCGAGTAGAGCGAGCCGGTTTGCAATTTCTTCGGTTGAGCCGAATACCATAACGGAGCGTCCAGCAGATATTACATCGCCTGCGCGGAGATGCCAGACAGAAATCACTTCACCGTTTACACGGGTACCATTTGTGCTTTGGAGGTCTGTCAAAATTATTGCGCCGCCGTCCTCGTGAATTTTGAGATGATAGCGGCTTATCCGTTCATCGCTTACCTGTATCAAATTGCCTTCTTCACGACCAACAGTTACGGGAGTCGCAACTTGATGATAAGCCTTGCCGCGCTCAGGACCATCCAATATTCGAATTGTGACCAGAGCCATAAAAATTATTTCGCAAAATATTATTTGTTACAAAAAATCCGCCGCTCGAAATAACTTCGCAATTACTGCAAACAACGAAAAAACAAAACCCAAACCAACTGTCTTTGCCATTTATACCGAACTCACTTCAAATTTCGGAAACATATACTGTTCGTACCATAAATTGCGCAACTCAAGAGCGTAAAAGCCCGCTTTCCGATAGGTAAGCAGACGGCGGTAAAACGAAATTAAAGTGTGAACAGTTTAAAATATTACAAATATTACTGTGTTAAAAGCCGAATAACAACGGCAATCAATGAAACATTAAAACGCAGAATTTTACCGAAATAACAAAACAACACAACACCTCTACCAAAAAACATAACTTCTGCCGATAATTTTTTTGACAAAAAATTTTTTTCGGTTAAAATTCTACCTTTATCTGTAAACAAAATCAGTATTGGAAACATCCGGTATTATTAAACTGTTCACACTTTAACAAAAATAAAAATATGAGAAATGGACTTACGATAGTTGAGGTAATGATTTCGCTTGTGATACTTGGCAGTTGTCTTGCGGTTATTAGTGAAATGGGACGAACTGCATTTCGCAATGCCAAAGAATCACGGGATTTTACACAAGCCGAACTTTTAGCGGAAAACATTCTTGCCAAAGTACAGCTTGGCATTATTGAAATGAAACCCACAACAGATGTACCGATAACAAACAGAAACAATTACAATGATACAATTGAAGACACAGGAATTATCAACAACGGCGATTCAAATGACGTACTTTGGCTTTACTCAATTGATGTGAACAATGTCGGAGAAACAGAGAATCTTATTGAGCTTGGAATTACTGTAACACAAAATCCCGCTAGAATAAGTAATCCCGTAAGATGTTATCTTGTACGTTGGTTGATTGTCGAATCAGAATAATAAGAAAATGTAACTTTCAGTATTGATTAACGAGTACTATAATTTTGCGAGACTCAAGAGCGTTAAAGTCTGCTTTCTGACAAGTAAGCAGGCGGCGGTAAATGAAAATTAAAGTGTGAATGGTTTAAATTTTAACTTGTACAATTATAGTAACAAAAATTCCAATGCAACTCCTACCGGCAATCGATATTTTAAATGCCCGTTGTGTTCGTCTTAAACAAGGCGCTTACAACAATGAAACTATTTACGCAAATGATCCGGCGGAAGTTGCCAAATATTGGTTTTCTTGCGGTGCGGAGATGCTTCATATTGTTGATCTCAATGGCGCCAAAGATAAGAAACCTGTCAACCGTGATGTTGTACTTGCGATTGTGCGGGCAATTGATATTCCGGTTGAGATCGGCGGCGGAATCAGAGATGAAAAAACAATCCGGGATTATCTTGACAATGGTGTTGAACGCGTTGTTATTGGGACGCTTGCATTAAAGGAACCGGATTGGTTTCGCGAGATGAGTGAAAAATTTCCGCAGAAACTCGTAATTGGAATAGACGCCCGAAATGGTCAAGTTGCAACTGAAGGTTGGCTTGAAACAAGTAAAATTCCGGCAGTTAAACTCGCACAACAATTCGTCGAATTAAAACTAGCTGCTGTTGTTTATACAGATATTGCCAAAGACGGAATGCTCGAAGGTCCCAATTTTGAAGAAATGGTTGCGATGCGGGATGCAGTGCCGTTTCCTGTTATAGCGTCAGGCGGAATTGCTTCTATTGACGATATAAAAAAACTTAACTCTCTCAACATTCCAGCATGTATCATAGGTAAAGCTCTCTACGAAAAAAATTTCAAATTGCAAGAAGCATTGAACGCAATAAAATAAACCGCATCGTTTTTCACGAATGCAAAATTCACGTAAAAAGATAAATTTTTCGTTACAACAAATGGAAAAGAAACAATATTGTATTATTGTTTCTATTTAGCGGATTGTTTTACTGTGTTGTATTGTAATCAATAGACCTTTTCGCTAACCTGTAGGAG
>JAITDV010000047.1 GCA_031282385.1 Planctomycetaceae bacterium
AGGCGAATAAGGAGACGCCTCCTTCGGAGGCGAATATTCCCCTCCTTCGGAGGGGTCAGGGGTGGTCTCCTACAGGTTAGCGAAAAGGTCTATTATCAAAATTAATTGACAAGGAGTCCGCTCAAACGAACTCGCCGCGAACAAGTTGGCTACCATTAAAACAACAAAAAGACTTTTTCAGGGACAACTAAATACATTATCAAATCTTATAAACGCAACAGAATAGTTTGGCTTGAATCAGAACATGAATTGGTAACCGATGGCGGCGGTGTGGGCGTTCATGTATTTGCCGTAATTTGAATTATATTGTAGGTAAATCATTCGGTTTTTATCTTTGTTGAGGTATAGTTGCGTACCCAAATCTATATTTACAAAACTACGACCTAAGTTGTTGCCTATAATTCTGAAATTGCCGCCGCCTGCGTACGCGAACTCATGCGTAACTTCCGGCGCCTGATCGCCAACTAACAAATACGAATAACCCAACGTTACAGATAAATTACATCTGTGTCCCCAACAAGACCTACCATAATCCAACCTCAAACCGCCGCGACCAAAAAATTGTAACCAATCCGAATTATGATACCGCAACACAACTTGTCTCATCACATCTCCATCATAATTCTCCAAACCGGCATTCTGTTTTACAAAACTCATATCCAACGCCAGATGAGGTCTCAACATCATTCCATACCATTTGAACGGTCGTGCTAATTGAATACTACCTGACGCACTGTTGCCTTTGTATGTTGAACTCAAAGTCGGATTTTGATTTAGTATAGGAATACTACGCCGTAATCGATAATGTTGCGCACCAACTCCAAGCCACGATTTGAACTCATACGTCGAATAAATACGCGCTGCCGAATGAAAACCAACAAGATAATCATCCATAACAACACGACCGCCCCGTTGATCAAGTTTCGGTTGAGAATAAGAAAACACCGCCCCAAACGCCGAATCACTCAAAATCCCAAAATTATAAACCGGCGGTAATGCACGATCATAACCCGCCATCAATGAAATTCGTTGTGTTGCCATTGATGAGCAATTATGATCATCGTCAATACTTTGATAATCGAAGTATGAAGTTGCCCATAGCGCATTTTTTTGTAATTGCGGGCAAGCAGAATTTTGTGTACCGAAATAAACTTTGTGTCCGGCGTCACTCCAATTCACGCGATCAAATCCAAAACGCCACGCAGACCGCAACGGCATATAAAACGACGAAGCCTTGATTTCGCCGCTCAATAACCGCTCCGCATCACGCAACTCGTCATCGTTCATAAGCCAAAACCAATCCAATATCGGCAACCATTTATCGTTATTTTGATCGTTATAAATATTGTTCAACGCCTTGCCAACTCCATGTTGATTGAAGTTGCGGGCAACTTCGGTAAACGGTTGCATATTGCGATCTGTGACAAGCATATTCATTTGATTCTCTTTCAATAAAGCCGGATTTTTAAACCAACGATATGGATACAAATGCAGCCGTTCATATTGACCGTCAATTTTTTCTGTTATCCGCATGAAATCTACTTTAATTTTGTCCGAATAATAACCGGTTTGCGGTCTGAAATAAATATCGCCTGCGAGATTCGCGCTGCCTTCAATTACTATCAAATCACGTCCTTGATAATAATCGTTATTTGCGTAACCGAAATTATCGCCGCCGTTGGGATACGCAGTTTGTTTTGACGGATCTGAACGGTAATTTTGATCGCCGTGAATATCAAAATCAATTATTGTTGTTGCGTTCGATTGGTGAGTGAATGTGTTATTTTTTAATTCGATTCGTCCGAAATTTTCATGGTCAATTATATTTTTTGACGGTAAATATAAATGGTACGAACCGAATCCCGGCGTAAGAATTGAACCTGTATTAAAAAT
Organism: Planctomycetaceae bacterium; assembly: GCA_031282385.1. Classification (GTDB taxonomy): domain Bacteria; phylum Planctomycetota; class Planctomycetia; order Pirellulales; family Thermoguttaceae; genus WRKP01. The sequence goes on from JAITDV010000047.1 coordinate 1,894, forward strand.
ATTTTCGCCGATATGAATTTTCAAATTACCTTGCAATACAGCGTTGTTTCGGAACGTCAATGAATTCATCTGCAAAACGCCGGACAAATCTGTGCCGTCAATCAATCCTACATCGTCGAATTTGTTCGTATCAACATTACCGTCATTATCAATGTCTCCATTAACGGCGTCTCTTGCACCGATGATAATTGAGTTATCAACAAAACTATCACCTTTGCCAAGCGTAATTTTCGGCGTGTAATTTGACGGTTCGCCTGATGCCGTTTTCGTTTCATCAAATTCAATAATTGCGCCGTTTGAAATATTCATTGCACCTTCACCAATTGACTTGAGTGAATCTCTGCCGCCGGATGGTTCTAAAAAACCAACATGTTTATTATTTGTTTGTTTGATTTCATCATCTCGACCGTGGATATAAATATGAGTTGTGTCTTTATTGAGAAATTCAGATTCGACGATGTAATCTTTGTCTTTTGCGTTTGGATTTTGACCTTTTACGATGATGAAATTTTCGCTTTTTGTTTTGTCAATAAATTCACCAAGCCCCGCAACATTCAAAACGCCTTTACCGGTATTGACTGAATCAGAATCAATTCCGATTCCGATTGAACCTGTTTTTAGAATTGCGCCGTAGTTAATGTTAACAATACCTTCACCGATATAACCGATATAAAAAGTTCCGGTATTATTCCAAGTTGTTGGTTTTTTGATGATTTTGTCAGGGGTGTAAATGTCGTCCATTTGATAAATTCCTGCAAGATTAAGTTTACCGTTAGCTCCGGCATTTGCGCCGATAATTACTTCGCCGCTTTCAACATCATTACCGCTTGTGATATTTACTGCGGCGGTTCCGCTTTCGCCGATTATGATTGTTCCGTTTTCGTAATCTGATGTTGGCGAGGTCAATGTGTTAATGAATTTCGGCATTGTGTTTGTTGCGTCCCATTTTGAATTAACGCCGGTCACATTTACGGCAACATTATCGTTTATGTTATAAGCCAAAATATCCGCTCTGCCTGAGCTGTAAGTTCCGTAATAATTGAGAATCGTTTCACCCTGCAATTGAATACCGCCGTTTGCAATCATTGTGCTGCCAATAATTGTTACCGTCGATGATTGATTTGCGTTGAAGTAAAAATTTGAATCCGTTTGTAAATTATAGATTGCAAGATCGATTACCAAATCGCCGTCATCCACAAGTTGAAATTGCATTGTGCCTGGTATGAAAATGTTGTCTTCAAGTTGTATCCATTTCTTTAACTCTGCGCTGTAGGACAAAACTTTACTCAACTCATTGTCGTCATCAACTCCATATACAGAATAACCGTAGTTTTGCGACGGAGTTGTTGGAGCCGGAGAATTGTACAGCGGTGTAGTTTCACCTGCCAATAATTCTCTATTGTTTTCCAATAAACTTACCAACATTACAATCAACAACATTGAAATTATGATCGTAATTATCTTCTGTAATTGATGATACCGAACACTTTTTATAATTCGGTAAAACAAAGACATCAAAACGGACTTTACTGAAAACTCAAGTGTGAGCAGTTGAAAATATTTTTTGAATTTAGGTTTCATGTTAAAACAATTGGGTTATGAGTTACGTTTACACTAAATTTAAACTGTGAATAGTTTCAAACATTCCATTGAAATATTACAAATTTTTTAACTTGCCGAAATGGAATTTTGAAGACATGACAAAAATACGAAATGAACACTAACTTTAAAAATGACAATTCAAGTATGAACGATTTAAAATTTATATTGGTATCCTAATTGTGCGGATTGTGTTGTAATATTTTTTCCGAACAACGCCTGATAATTTATCATGACAAATTGATTTTTCTTCTTTCCGAAATACCATTCCGCTCCGCAATTCAGATTCAAAAAATCGTTGCCGACGTCAACACTTCTGATGTTGAAACTTTTATTATCGACTTGAAATTTATTATCAACATTTGAATAATGTCTGCCTCCCATTTGGAAATTGTATGACAAACCTGCGTTCAGATTGATGTGATCTCCGTTGCGTTCAAACATTATTCCTGTTCTGCCGTAAACGCGGACGAGAGCGGCGGACAAAAAATCAAGTTGCACAAAATCCGAACCTCTGAAATCACCTTTTTCCGATGCGGAATTTTGCCAGACCGAAATCAAATCCAACGCAGTATATGGACGAATCATGTATTGATTGCAACTTCCTAGGATAAACGGACGGGCAATTTCAGTATTAGCATAAAGAGCATAACCGTTAAATTTACTACGCAAATTGCCGTTGTAATTTTCGTTGTTGTAATGATAATGTCCGTCGGCGGGATTTGTTGACGGTGATCCGTCCGGCGTGTCCCATAACCAATCGTAATAAGCAAGACCGCTGCTCAAAGTACGTTTCGTTTTATAGTTTTCAATTCCCATACCGAGAAAATTTCGCCATTCAAAAACTCTGTGAATTTTTTTGCCGTGATAAAGACCGATGTTGAAATCATCAACTTTGACTTCAGATAAAAAAGCATCAAGTTCACCTTTGACGAATGCACATTGTAAACCGAAATATTGATTGCCGTCCGATGTCGGTTTATCGAATCCAAACACTACGCCGTTTCGGTTCAAGTTGAAAGCGCCGGCATTGCCGTCTGAATCGTATTCACTTTGATCGTAAATATAGTTGCCCCAAAGCCGCAAATCTTTTTTGCATTTGTCCCAATACTTTCTTAACTTGCCGCAATATGAATCGCAACACTTAAAATTATTCGCCATCTCTGTCATCTTGCATGGATCGATTTGCTCAACTTTATCGTAACCGTGATTGTGCGATTTATTAAGACAGGGTTTGAAATCAAAACGGTTTTGATTGTACGTCCACGGATTTTGCAATGGTAAAAGCAATGAGTGAGCGTGAATTTCTCCAGACAAAGTACGATACGCATCCAAAAATTCTGAATCGTCAAGATACCAAAAATAACGTAGAACCGGTAACCATCTTCTATAACGTTTATTATAAATGTCATCTAAAGCGCGTCCGGTTGATTTTTCGTTGTAAGAATGTCCGGATTCTTCAAACGGATTCTTTTTACGTTTCATTGAAATCCACAAAGAGTCATTGCCGTCTGCATCGCGTCTAATTTCCTGATGCGGGTCTTCAAAAAATCGCCAAGGTACAATCTCCAATTTGTCAAATTGCCGTGTTATTCTACCAGGTACAAATTGATTGTTTTTATCATCGCCTTCCGTTTTTACTACTTGGAAGCTGGGTTCATCGACAAAATAACGTGTTAAACGCGCGTGGATTTTAAGCGTTCCTGATAAGGTCGCAATAATATCGGCTGTGCTAGTTGATGAATCACCACGTTTGACAACAATCATATCGTTCAATTGATTCGTCTCTGCCCCCGGAGCCAAAGGATCATTTGGAACACGCCACCCCGAATTTACATCAAAAAATGTAGTAACATTGCCAACAAGCGTAAGACGATCACCAAATGTTAATGTTCCATACCGTTCATAATATTCGTGTCTAATTTCCCAACCATAATAAAGACCGGGATCAATTTGTGTTGCCGTAGGTTTAGAAACGATTGTTTCAAATTTGCCGCCAATAGACGCGTAAACGGGATCGTACATTGAGTCGGCGTATGTTGAGTCGTATAGAAATGTAACGCCGTTTTCAGCTGTGATTGTCCCGCTACCTTCAACGCGCGCGTTTACAACTTTATTGCTGTATTTTCTTGAGTCGAGAATTGAACCGTCGTCAAGATGCAAAAGTGAATTGTGGCTTATGAGAGACATTCCATTCAAGGTGATATTTCCTTCGTTGTGTAATTGTAACAACGCTTGATTGCTGACGGATAATCCGCCCGAACCTTTGATGTCATTGATTGAATAATCGTAACCTGCAGTGCCGAGTTGCGTATCTTTGTAAATATGCAACTCCGACGCTTTGCCCATAACACTAACATCTCCGCGTGCATCTTCACTGTAACCGGCGTAGATTCCATACGTTTCTCCATAAGCACCGTTATTTATTCTGATGGTTGCTTCACCGCCTTTAACGTAGTCGCCAGTGTCTCCGAGAATGGTTGCTTTATGACTGATCCATGTTGAACGATTTCCGTCATCATAAGGTGTAACGTAGTTTGGAATGTTGGCAGCAGTTGCGCTGTTCGGAGCGGCACGGCTGCTTCCGCCGTTACCGAATACGTAAAGCGAACCTACACCAGCATAAACATAATCAACAGTATCAGAACTGTCTATCCTCGAATTTAATTTTGTGTGTCCGTCTATTTCAAGTAATCCTCCGTTAAGAACACGGACAAAACCTTTACCTTCACGACCGATTATCAAATCGCCGTTTTGATCATTTGTACCTCCAACGATTTCTTTTATGTGCAATGTTGAACGATAACCTTGTCGTCCGGTTGATCCATTGAATCCGTAATGATTGTCAATCAACACATAACCAATACTATCCAAATCCAAACCGTCACGGCTTCGCGCTGCAATAACTCCGCTGTTTGCAACAACAACTCCGCCATCTGTGATTGCAAGTCCCGGCGCGTTTCCTTCGTAATTTTTATTGTTGCGCAAATTCATATTCGGCGAATCAAACCACCATTCGTTTGATGGATTTGTCAAGTTGTATGGTTCTACACGGTATCCGCGATCTACAGTATTCGGGTTTGTTGCAATTGCGGGATCGTAACGGTTTTCGTTGAAGTAGCCGCCTGCATTGCCCCAATTACCAACCGTCAATCTGTGATCGATTTCAAGTTTTGTTCCTGCACCATCAATTTGAACCTGTGCATTCGTATCAGCTCCATCAGCAATCACTACACTTCCGCCAACATGTCCCGCCGCTCGATCATAAACAAACAATTGACCATCGCTGCCGGTAAGTTTTGCAATTATCAAATCACTTGCGGCATCAATTTTTGACCCGTTATTTAGAACACGTACAGTTGCAATACTGCCGTCATCGTTGGCGATAATTATGTTGCCGTTAGTGGTATTTTTTGTTTCGAGCAAACCGCCGTTAATAATTCTCACGTATGCTTCACCATTGTCAGCAATCGTCAAATCAGCGTCGGTAATAGTCCATTTTGTTGCTTCTGCCGCAGCGTCTTTGCCGTCAATCACAACGTAAGCGTAACTATTTTCAGCGGTCGCAACGTTACCGGATTGAGAAGAAACAACTGCATTGCGTGTGATTAAAAGTCCAGGCGCGTTATCATTCACGCCGCCTGCTGTATTCAAATCCGACAACGTATTCAAAGAATCAAACCATTTTTCGTTATAAGACGGATCAGCGAAATTATCGTTGTTTGGCTTATTATCAGAAATATACTTGTATTTGTTTCCGGCGTAACCTTCATTCGCAACAGTTAAAAGACCATTGACAACAATCATCGAATCTGTCCCGTCAACATGTACTCGCCCAAAAGTTTTATTTGTGTCGGCAATTGTCATATTTGCGTTACTGCCTTTACCGACTTCAACTTTACCTTTATCGTAAACGTAAAGATTACTTTCTGCCGTGTCGCCGTCATTAATTCCTCTTGCAACAATCAGGTTACCTGTTGTTTCGAGAGTTGCGTTGTTTGAGCCTTGCGAACCATTGATGCGAACAGTAACTTCTGTTCCTGCACCGCTTGCAATAACCGCTTGACCGCCGACAGATACCAACGAACCATTTGTGATTCGCATGTATGCGTCATCTAAATTATCGTTTGTGCGATCTGAAACACCCATTGTCAAATCGGAATCAATATTCCAAGTTGATATTGTTACGGCGTCTTTGCTGTCGAGTAAAATATATGCGTAGCTTTCGATCTGATTGGCAACTTTTGCTCCAATAGCTCCGCGAACTTTTACTATGCCGCCTGAAGTAATAGCAAGTCCAGACGCATTTTCTTTGTATATTATCCAATTAGAATCGATAGGTCGTAAGTTAAGATTCGGCGAATCAAACCAAATTATCGGGTCTTTGTAGAAACCTCCGCCTAGTGAATTTTCACCGAAAGCGGTTTTGCCGCCGTTGTTGAAATAATCGGCATAATTGGGATCGTGCGTACCTTCAGGATAATAAACATAACGTCCTCCCGCATTGCCCCTGTCTGCAACAATCATGTTACCCGCAATATCAATAACACTTCCAGCACCGTCAACTTGATCACTGCCGTAGCTGTTGACATCGTTGGCAATAATATGATCACCGGCAATATTTACTTTTGCATTTGTGAATACTCTTAGAGTACCTATTCCGGAATCGCCGGTTATTAGGTTGTCTGGATTTCCTGTATTGCCGATTGCCCATGTTGCGTTATCGTAAACAGAAACTTTTCCGTCGGCGGTTGAGTCTTGACCAATAATTGCCGCGTTATTTGCTGCGGCATTTTGATCGTCGGTTATCCATTGCGTACCATTACCAAAAATATTCGCAACAGCATTGCCCGACACTCCAACAACTGCTTTATGATCCTTGTGAACACCGCCGGATTGTTCTACATAACCTCGACTGCCGTTATTTACACCGATGAAAGAGTTATTATTTATCCATGTTCCGCCGCTTTGATTGACAACTCCGATTCCGTTCAGACCAATATTTATGCTTTGATTTACCGCATTCCATACGCTTGTACCTTTGATATTGACAACACCGTTACCATTTACGGCGCTTGCAATATTTACCATATTATTTGCATTCCATGTACCGTTCACAATATCAACGGTACCAGTTTTATTGGTTCCTGTATCTCCGATATTGGCAATATCGCTTGTCGTCCATATTACTCCGGCGCCGTTTAGTTGTATTGTACCGTTGTGATCGTTGTTGGCGATATTTGCAGTAGTTGAGTTAACATTTCCGGCATTCACAATAAAGTTACCATCGCCGTCAGTTACTCCAATAAACAATGAACCTGTATTAAAGTTTGTAATATTACTTGTTGTAGTGCCTGAGATTGTTGTGCTTGTTGCGTTGGTGTTACCATTGCCGTTGATGTTGAATATATTTCTTGCGGTCAAAGTACCTGCATTCCATGTTGATCCGGTGTTTACGGTTGCGTTGAATCCATTGAGTGAACCTACAATCGTGTTGGTTGAAGTATATTGTACGGAGTTTACATTGCCGATTATAAAAGTTCCGTTGTTGCCGCTAAATGTTGTCGAGTTTAGATAAAACGTACCTGCAGGACTCGCATAATCTAACACAAGTGTTCCTTCGTTGTTTTTATTCATTGTTGTAATTGTAAGTCGGTTTGAAGAAGTACCAATACCGTTGAGTTTATTCAGCAATGTTACAGTATGTCCGGCGTTGATATTCAAGTCGCCGCCAGCTGATGTAGTCAAAGCTCCATAATTCCAACCGCTTCTGTAATTGTATGAAACACCGGCAATAGAGCTGGAACCCGGATTGTGAGTATAATCTCCCTTGACGTCAGTACACAATTCTACAATTCCGCCGACGAGGTTGTTAGTTCCAAGATCGGTAATTAAATTTGCAATGTTAGCAAAATAGTTGTAGCCATAGTTATAGCCGGAGTACGCATTGCCGATACCGTCTATCCAGTTATTCCAATTTCCCCACGAGCTGCCGGAATAATATTGCCAACGGTATTGTTGTTCGTTGACGTGGATAACTTGTTGCTGCGCGAAAGTTTTGTTATAAACGGTAAACGAACCAAAAATTGTAATAATAACAATTAACCAATTAATTATTTTTTGAATCGTTACCGAATTTTTATTTTGTACGCGATATTTAATAAAATTATTTTTATTAATCAATGTATTTTTGTTGCGCAAATTGTTAAACGTGTTTAATATTTGAATAAATATTTTTGACATGATAGGAGAAACATATTTATATATTTTTTGATTACATTGTTAATACCGCCTACAAATCAAAGGTTATCGTTGCAGATATACAAAAATATTACGGCGATATACGACGTTATTCCAGTTGCAAATCTGAATTCGTGGAGCTATACCATTCGTACTATAAACTGTGCGACTCAAGAGCGTACTGTTCGTACTATAAATTGATGGCTCAAGAGCGTAAAAGCCTGTTTTCCGATAGGTAAGCAGGCAGCGGCAAATGAGATTTAAAGTGTGAACAGTTTAAAAGTGTAAGAACAATGCAGTTTTTTGAGCTAGTCAAAATTGCTAAAGTTACTGAGATATCAAGAGTGAGTAGTTTATACTGAACGTACTTTAAAATCGGCGGCGCAAAAGTATCAATGTTGGCTTGCCAATAGGTAAACCAACACGGTTACCGAAAATTAAAGTGTGAACAGTATATACAGTTTGTATTCTAAATTGCGGAACTCAAGATCGCAAAAAGCCTGCTTTCCGATTAGGTAAGCAGACGGTGACAAAGTAAATTTAAAATGTGAACAATTTAAAAACTTCGTGGGAATAATTCGTGCATTGACAATAAAAATACAAAATCAGCAAAAAATAAGCTGACTTCCCCAAAAATAAACACACCGATCACGAGTTGAATTTTGTCGATTCTGAAACGTGCAATAGTTTCTCTAATAGGAGAACTTTTGTCGGTTATCAAATATTTAAGATGAGCAGCTGTTAGTTTGCTTGCTACACGAAAAAACCAAATTGATTGATTAGAAAAAATTTTTTGTTGATACAGAGTTATTAGCAAGCAATCCTAGAATCGACCCACAAGACTCTATTCATTGTAAAAAAACAAAAAAAATAACACACAACACAAATCACAGTTCAGCCTCTAACAATTTTAATGGAAATAACAGATATATTATTCGTACTATAAATTGTGTAATTCAAGATCGTAAAAGTCTGCTTTTTGATAGATAGTTGTCCCTGGAAAAGTCATTTGGTTGTTTTAATGGTAGCCAACTTGTTCGCGGCGAGTTCGTTTGAGCATCTGAATGGGGACTCCTTGTCAATTAATTTTGATAATAGACCTTTTCGCTAACCTGTAGGAG
>JAITDV010000051.1 GCA_031282385.1 Planctomycetaceae bacterium
TTGAGCATCTGAATGGGTACTCCTTGTCAATTAATTTTGATAATAGACCTTTTCGCTAACCTGTAGGAGACCACCCCTGACCCCTCCGAAGGAGGGGAATATTCGCCTCCGAAGGAGGCGTCTCATTATTCGCATCACTCGGATGTTTCTTCTTATTCGCCTCACTCGGATGTTTCTTCTTATTCGCCTCACTCGGAGGCTTCTTCTTATTCCCCTCACTCGGAGGCTTCTTCTTATTCCCCTCACTCGGAGGCTTCTTCTTATTCCCCTCACTCGGAGACCGTCTTCTTATTCCCCTCCTTCGGAGGGGTTAGGGGTGGTCTCGGAGGAGTTAAAGGCGGTTTTTCGTTGTAGTTTTTTTGTTGCGTTGATGTATTTTAGGTTAGAGAAAAGGTCTAATATTTGCAAGGTATTAAGGAAAATCTCGGATAAAACAATAACTATATTGCAAATTATAACTCTAAATTGCAACCAGATAAGCCCAGAATTTATAGCACCAAATGACTTTTTCAGGGACAACTATTTATTATTTTGTTGTTGTGTATTATTTAATTTTTCAACTAATTTTTGTAATTCTTTTAATTCTTTTCTCATTTCGGGCAATTTTGCGATTACGCTTTGAATTCTGAATTGTTCACCTACTGGAGTTGCTGGTATTCCGACCAAATTAGCGTCGTCGGATACATTGTTCATAATGCCAGCCATTGCGCCTAAAACTGCCCGATTACCAATGTGAACATGATCTTTCACACCAACACGTCCCGCCATCGTGACATAATCTCCTGTAGTTGTACTTCCGGCAATACCGGTATGCGCGCAAATCAAATTATGTTTTCCTAGTTTGCAATTATGAGCAATCATTACGAGGTTGTCAATTTTTGTTCCGTCTCCGATAATTGTTGAGCCGTAAGTTGCGCGGTCAATTGTGCTGCAAGAACCGATTTCAACATCATCGCCAATTACAACATTACCAAGTTGCGGCGAAAGTTTATGAGTATTGCCTGAAGAATCATAACCAAACCCAAACGCACCAATTACCGCCCCCGAATGTATTATCGCACGCTTACCGACAATCGTATTCCGATAAAGTACAGTGTTGGGGAATATGATCGAATCGTCTCCGATTTTTGAACCTGCACGAATCAAAACTCCCGAATGAATTTGTACATTGTCTCCCAGCTCAACATCTTCCTCAATCACCGCAAAATCACCAATACTAACACCTGTACCAAATTTCACTGTAGTATGAATTGATGCTCGTTTACTTATGCCTTTTACGCTTTCATCACGCGGCGGCGAAAAATAGTTGACGATTTTTCTGAACGATTCAACTACATTTGAAACATGAATTGTAGAAAATTGTTCAAGCTCAAGTCCAGTCGGAACAATCACCGCTCCAGCTTGACAATTTTTGAGCAGATTTTTCCGCTCCGCACGTTCAAGAAACGTAATATCCGAATGAGTTGCATTCTGTATCGGCGCGACCGCCTCTATCACAACAGCACCATCACCGTGACATTCTCCACCAACCATCTGCGCCAATTCGGCAAGCGTTAGACTTCTCATTAAATTTGATAATATTATGTTAAATTTGGACAAAAAACAAACGTCATACTGTTCATACTATAAATTGCACGACTCAAAAGCGTACAAAACTGTTTCCGATATATGTTGCAAACAGGCAACATTAAACAAAATCAGACCAAGACAGGAATTTTCAGGTATAACATCAATTGATAAATCCATGGATGAGTCCAAGGATTCCATGTTGGGTACGATGCTGAAAATATTGATGCGATTAAAAGAATCAGACAAATTCCGCGACCTAAAGCATAACTTGCTAATTTGTCAACAATTCCTACCAACGGCACACTCCAAAGCGGTATAAGCCAAAATAACCATCTAAGCGCAGAACTCACTCCGCCATAACTACGTTGATTCTGCCCCAAGACCAATAAATAAAACGAAATCACAACAACACTAATCACTAAAATTATTGCCGCTGAAAATTGTAATTTTGAATCTCCACGCTTAAATAACCACAAAAAAAGTCCCGCAAAACTCAATATCCAAACCGGCGTAAGCGAAAATAATCCATGATGTCCAATTGTCGCATGCAAAAAATAAACCGCCCGCGATTCTTCGCCCTTGTCAACACCTTGCGGATTGTACCAGTAACTTTTGATCATGTTATTGTTCTTGTCTGGATTGCGTTGGTATTCAAAAAAGTACCAGTCTTTATTGCCGTAAGCCGGACGAATGTCATGATGTGCAATATAATTAGTTGCAAAAAATCCGGCAAATACCAACAACGCCATCGGCACAAAACCAGCCAATGTTTGACGCGGAAATTTTAACAATAGCAAAGAACCAATTGTAAAACCGAAAGCAATTGCCGGTAAATCACACGCAAACGCTAACATTCCGAAAAATCCTGCCGCCGCAAAATAACGTAACCGCATCTGCCCATCAAAAAATATTCTCACCGCCGCATAACCCGATACCGTTACACAAATCATTGCCGGAATGTGATTATTTAATGTAACAATAAATGTTGACAAAAAAGTACCAAAACAAACAAACGCTACACAAAACACTCGCGCCCAATCATTCGTACCAAACCGATCAATAAGCCGCGATAACAATACCCAACAAAAAACTATCGGTATCAAATTAATCAACACAAGCATCACCCGCACAACAAAAAAACGATCCTCGTTGTCCGAAAGTGAAATCGGTTTAAAAACATCATGCTCAAAAAAATCTTCGATGTAACTGCCTAAAAAGTTAGGGATTTCTGTTTCTTGCGGAGTATTTGTGTCTGTAGAAATTGGTTCGTTTTTTGGCGTTTGTTGATATATTAGTCTGCTGCCGTGATAAATTACGGCGTAAGGAATTGCCATAAGTGTCGGCAACAGCGGCGGTTTTGACGAATAAAGATAGCCGGTATCAGGATCATCCGGCAAGGTATGTTTAACCATATCAATAGTATCGAATCCTTTTTCGCCTTGTACTTTATCGATTGCGTACCAAACGATTTGTTCGGATTCATTTCCGTTTTTGTCTTTAACTTTACGAGTAACCCGCATATCGGGTTCAACAAGTACGCGAATCGTTCCCCAACGGCTTCGGTCGTTACCGCTTAAAATCGGTGTTTCGTATTGTGCGTCTTTGATGAGGTCGCGATATGTTTTTCGCATTTCGCGGACATAACTTTCGCGTACAATTTCACCGCGTTCAAGTCGTCCCTTTAAACGTTCATTTTTTTCTTTGTAAAGTTTACTGTTCAACTTCCACTTGTAATTCTGCAATTCCTTATAATCAACTCTGTCAACCGCCATAATACGTCCGAACATTATGGCTGTCGAGATTAAAATTAGCAGAATATAAATTTGTTGCCGTGATATATTCATTTTTTTAATTATATTTTTTGAATACTTTTCATACGTTAAATTTCAGTTTTCTTTTTTGCAAGAGACAAAGTAACAAAGGCAGCTTTGAGACGCGACGAAACTTGAACGCCATATTAAAAACCGAAACTCAAATATGATAAGTATATCCGATCAACTTTGAATTTCAATTACAGATCGGTTTGTCTTTGAATTAGTTAATGTAAGTTGATTTCAATTGGAAAAGTGGAAAAATTTATTCGACAAAATTTTAAACTGTTCACACTCTAAATTTCTTTCACCGACGTCTGCTCACCTATTGGAGAGCAGGCTTTGGCGCTCTTGAGTTGCGCAATTAATAGTACGAGCAGTATATCCACGAAACCAAACAACGAAACAGATTTATAAATCGCATCAACTATCCCGTCAACTACCCATTATTTCCAATAAGTATTTATTTGTTACAATCCTTATTCGTGTTATGGTTCATACTATAAATTAGACTTTTTCGCTAACCTGTAGGAG
>JAITDV010000100.1 GCA_031282385.1 Planctomycetaceae bacterium
TTTTCAATTTTTGATGTGAAATTTTTAAAAGAAATTGCCGCAATGAAACAAAAAAATTTAGCGGCAGAACTCTTGGCAAAATTGCTTCAGGAACAAATTACCGTTTATAAAAAAAACAATGTTGTTCAATCAATGCTTTTTTCTGAACGGATGCAGCGGTTGATGAATAAATATCGTAATGGTTTATTGACAAATGCTGAAGTGATTAGTGAATTACTTGAGATGGCGTCGGATATTGTTAAAGACCATGACGCCGGAAAAGAACTGGGGCTTACGGTAGAAGAAAAGGCGTTTTATGATGCAATTACGAAACCGGCAGGGATCAAAGATTTCTATGATAATGAAACTTTAATTCAACTAACGCAACGATTAACTGAATTACTACGCAGCAACAGAACGATTGATTGGCAAAAAAAAGAAACATCGCGTGCGGCGATGCGTACGCTGGTTAGACGGCTTCTCAAGGAATTTAAGTATCCGCCGGAAGGAGTGGAAGACGCAACAACAACCGTCATCTCGCAGTGTGGAATGTGGGTTGATCAGGAATAAATATCCTGAATATTTTCGAGTGCCTACACTGAAAATATACTCATCACACTTTAGATTTCGGTTTTTGTTTTTATCCATTGCCTGAAAGGCAGCATTTTCATAACCGCAGGTCTTTGACCTGCGGAGAAAGCGCAACGAATTTATAACTATTCAGTCGATTGTTGAAATATTACAAATTTTCAGAATTGACAAAATGAGTTTTTAACAATAACCCAAAATGGAAGGATCAACAATGAGATTTTTTAGAAAGAGTATTTTGAGTATGTTTGCGTATTTGATTGCGGTATTTTTTGTTTCGGCGCATTCGTATTGCGGTGAAACGGAAATTGCCGTTAATCAGGTTCCGATGAAATGGCATTACGATGTTCCAGCTACAAAATACTGGGAAGGATTACCGATTGGGACGGGACGTTTTGTGGCAATGATTCCGGGAACGGTTGGCAACGAAGTCATTGCGTTCAATGACGAAACGCTTTGGACCGGCAGTCCCTACAACCCCAACAATCCCGATGGGCCAAAAGTGTTGCAAAAAATCCGTGAACATGCATTGGCACGCGACTACGTCAACGCAACAAAAGAATCATGGAATCTTGGCAGCACACCGCAACATGTTCAATTTTATCAGGCAATGGCTCGATTAAATTTGAATTATACCGGACACGAATTGTCGAAAACAAAAAATTACCGCCGAGAACTTGACATGGACAACGCATTGGTCAATGTTGCTTATCAACTTGGCGGCGTGAATTATTCGCGTCAGATTTTTGCGAGTTATCCCGATCAAGTGATTGTGATTCATTTGACCGCAGACCAAAAAGGAAAGATCAATTTGTCCAGCCAATTCACCAGTCTGCAACCCAGCGCGACATCTTTTACAGAATCAAATGAAATCGTCATGGAAGGAACAACCATCTCCGAAAAGAATAATCGGACAATTTTACCGCCAAAAATAAAATGGCGGGCAAAATTAAAAATTCTCCACGAAGGTGGAACATTGGCTTCGGACGGCGATAAACTCATTCTCAAAGACGCCAATTCCGCAACCTTGTTGCTCGCCGGCGCAACAAATTGGGTGAACTGGAATGATGTGTCGGCGGATGAGAAAAAACGTTGTAATGATTATCTTTTGAGTGCGGCGAAATTTTCGTTTCAAGAACTGTTAAAACGTCATCTCGACGATTACAAACCGCTATTCAATGCGTGCCAATTAAATTTGGGATCCGATCCGCATTCCGATTTGACCACAACAGAGGTAATAGATAAAATCCGCGAAGGTGTGATTGATTCGGCGTATGAAGCGCGTTATTTTCAATTTGGACGTTATTTGATGCTTTGCGGTTCGCGTGAGGGAACGCTGGCATTCAATAACCACAATCCATGGCTTGACAATCTTGACGGACGTTGGCAAGGACGTTGGACATTGAATATTAACATTCAGGAATGTTATTGGTGTGTTGAAAATACCAATTTGCCGAAGGTGAGTGAATCGTTGTTGCTTTTTGTCGAGAATCTTGCGCAGGCGGGGCAACGCACGGCAAAGGAATTGTATGGATGTCGGGGTTGGTGCGCGCATCACGGCGTGGATATTTGGTTCAATACGGCGCCCACTGACGGCGCACCAACTTGCGCAACTTGGAATATGGGCGGCGTGTGGCTCATGCAGCAACTTTATGATCACTACAATTATGATCCCAATACGGAATATCTGAAACGAATTTATCCGTTACTCAAAGGCGCAACCGAATTTTGTCTGGATTATCTTGTGAAAGACCCCGTAACCGGTTACTGGGTAACTTGTCCTTCAACATCGCCTGAAAATGACTTTCTTGACGATAACGGAAAAAAAGCGGCGGTTTCATTTGGTTCGTCCGGTGATATTCAACTTGTCCGCAATCTTCTACGGAATTTTGTCAAAGCAACGGAAACACTCGACATTGACAAAGAATTGCAACAACAGGCAAAAGCCGTGTTGAAACAATTACCGTCGCATCAAATCGGAAAACACGGGCAACTCCAAGAGTGGTTTTACGATTTCAAGGAACACGAGGTAACGCACCGACACATGACACACCTTATCGCCGCCTATCCCGACGACGATATTACCATTCGGAAAACGCCTGAACTTGCCGAAGCCGTGAAAGTCGTGTTGAAACGCAGAGGCGACCGCAATATGGGTTGGACTGCCGCATGGAGAATCAATCTCCGCGCACGTCTCGAAGAACCTGAAGCGGCTTATAACGATTTACACTTAATTGTTGCATCAATGCACGGCTGGTCTCAAGACGAAGACAGCCGAATCACGCCGTCGTTTGAAGGCAATCAGGCAATTCAGGGTGTTACAGCCGGCATTGCCGAAATGCTGATGCAAAGTCACAGCGAAGAAATTTCGTTACTTCCCGCGTTGCCCAAAGCATGGCAAACCGGCAGCGTAAGCGGATTGCGCGCACGCGGCGGTTATGAAGTTGATTTGATGTGGAAAAACGCTAAACTGTCTAATGCCTTGATCAAACCACGTTACAACAAAACCTGTCGATTACGAACAAAATCACCGGTCAGAATTTTCGCCAACAACAAAGAAATTACTTGCAAACAATTAGGCGAAAATCTCGTTGAGTTTGAAGCAAAAGCCGGTGAAATTTATCGTATTGAATAATTTCGGTAAATTTATTTCGACTGAAGTCGCGGTCGAAATTGATTTTTATTAACATTAAAAAATTGTATCATTTCACTTGATTGGAGCGATTTTTTTTATAGTTCAGTCGAATCGACGCCAATGTATTATCTTGTTTCAATTAACCTTATTTTCAACCTGATTTTCCAAACAATTTGTTAAAACAACCTTAGTAGCAACGATTCCTCACAAAAACAAACCTTATTACCTTATTCCATGTTCCCTTCAAATAATAATACAAAAATGCACCCCTAAAAATTGTACAAAATAAGGTTAATAAGGTTTTGTTTTTTGTAGGGATCAATGGCTACTAAGG
>JAITDV010000163.1 GCA_031282385.1 Planctomycetaceae bacterium
CCTTGCATGCCGCAACGTTTGAACCAATCCGTCCATTTGTCCGCGTCAAAACCGGTTGGGTTGAATTGTTTGTAGAGTTGTTGATACTCCATTTTTTGTTTCGGCGAAGTTTTAAAATAACCCGCATACGATGCCTCGCCCTTCCAAATGGAATAAACGCCCCAGTGGATTCTGATGCTGTATTTCACGTCGCGAAACGCCTCATGTGCCGCTTCCGGCGCGTGGACGTAGTCGTTGTCCAACGGCTCGTTGGCGTAATCGGCAACAGGTTTCCAATGCGCATCGTTTTTCGGTAACACAATATTTCTTGCCCGATCTTTTTTGACAAGTTCAGACAACGTGTTGTCGGATTTTGCGATGTTATCCGATTCACTAGCAGATTCATTTTCATTCGCGTCAAGTTGCGGCACAATTTGCGCAACAGAAATTCCGGCAGCGACAACACCGGCTGATTTTGCAGCAAATTTCAAAAATTGTCTTCGGTTGGATTTTTTCATTTCAATTTTCCCTTCATCGGTTAATGGTTTATCGAGAACATCAAAAAAGATTGCAATATAATATTACGCCGTGTGCTACATACTACAGGACGTTCTAATGAATGAGGGGCGAACGTAGTCCCACGGCAATTTTCATAAAGTATAATGATAACCGATTTTTTTCTTTTGGCAATTAATCGCCAAAAGGAAAAAAATCAGAAATCACCTCCAAAAAAATTACCTTTAATTACAACAATATAAACATACAAGCGGCGAAGGAATAATTGATATTTAGTTCCTGCGTAACATGACCCAATTAATTTAATTAACTCAAAATACTATATCCATTGAAATATTACACAATAAATTTATTTTATCCACGAATTGACATGAATTTGCACAAATTATTTAATTCGTGATCTCTCGTGAAAATTCGCGGGCAAAATGAGTTTTTTAGGAATTCGCTTAATTTTATTCCCTCCCCCTCTGTTTGATTGAGTGGAAATGTGAATAATAAGTGAACTTCAACTCGTAGTTGAAACAATTGGGCGGAATATTTGGAGTTACACTTAATAACATTTTGCATTCGGTTTTCTTTTTTTAGGAGATATTGCAAACATGAACAATTGCTTATATTGATTTCGTACTATAAATTTCGTGATTCAAAAACGTAAAACTGCTTTCCGATAGTTGAGCAGGCAACGGTAAACGAAAATTAAAGAGCGAACTGTTGAAAACCAGTTTACCGAATCTGAAAATATTACTTGTAATCTATAACCCAATTATACCGTGTTGATTGAAATATATTGTTACTGCGAATATTGTAACAAAAAATAGTTCTGACACGTTTTCTGAAATTTTGCTGATATTGATATGGATTACAAAATTTCGCGTGTAAGAATTTTTAATAACAAAAAACAATAATTGATCAATTATATTGTTCGTACTATAAGTTGCGCAACTCAAAAACGTCAAAGCCCACTTTCCAATATATAGGTAAACAGGCGGCGGTAAAAGAAACTTAAAGTGTGAACAGTTTAAAATATTTTGAATTTGTTGTGAGGATTCTTTTTATTTTTTTGTATTAGTTATTGTTAGATTAAGGAGAAAAAATGAAAAAGTATTTGAATTTGGGTTTTGTGATTTTGCCGTTGTTTGTGATTTTGTTTGTGCAACCGTTATTTTCTGCGGAAGATATTTTGAATATACCTCCATTGACGGTACGAACATTTCCTATTGCAGAATGCGTTACCGACGATTGGGTTGCCCAACCGCAAACTTTGGACTACAACGAAACCAAACAACTTGCCCTCAAAACGGAAAATGACGGTTATATTGCCAAAGCCTTGACGCTTTGGGAACGAGTGCTTGACAGAACAACTTGTACCGAAGAACAACGAAGTGAAGCACGAACACGCATTAAGGCATTGCGACCGCGAGTTCAGAACAACACCGATCCTAAAAAAGCGACAAGTTGGAATGTTCTTGTTGTTATTTATAAAGAGTTGAAAGCTGAACGAAAAGGTAATGATGGTAAAATTACACAATATCACAAAATTTTTACGGAAAGTAATTTGACCACTATTGGGAAAGAGTTAGCGGGATTTAGGGATTTAGTTTTTGAGTGGTCAAGCGGCGTGGTGTTGCTTAATTTTGATGTAGTTTTTATAAATGAGCCGATTACGGATATTAGTTTAGTATTTTCGGGTGCCGGCTTTCCGATTGGTCCGCGTGAGATTGGTATTGAGTTCAAAAAGCATTCGGAAAAAAAGAATTATGATACTGTGATTGCGTACATAAAGTGTCGCGGAGATGGCGGTACTAATATTAATTGTCCTTTTACTGCGGCGATGTATGGGCGATTGCGGGAGTTGAATGGTGCGGGTTATATGATGGTTCCTTGGGCAACAAATTATCCGTACAAAAATGAGTTATTTGGTGAAATGGAGTTGCATGAGTGGCTTCATCAAATTGACGATGTGGTTCATCATTATCTTGGTTATCCTCGCGGCACGACACGTTCACCGGATGACGGACGTGGCGTGGGCGACAACCGACCTAACGGAGAAGAAGAATATAAAAGACCTAAAGATTGTCATACATGGTCATACTTCTACAAACATCTGATGACCGAACACATGACAAGACAAATTTGGTCGGAAATAACTTCAAAAAATATCCCAAAAGATAAAAAACCTGGCGCAAATATCAAAATCATCAAGTAAGGCAACTTCTAAAAATCTATTTTTGGCAGAATTATCAAATTTTTTAGAAATTGCCGATTGTTTTAAGGTATCCTTTTACAGGAGGCTTGCATTCCTGTGAAAGGGTACGCAAAACATTTGGAACAATTCAAAACGGCATTATAAACGAAACTATTGGTACGCAACGTAAAATTTGAATATTATGTTTAAATTTCATTTCTATTATGGCAACTTCTAAAAACCTATTTTGTACAGAATTATTAAAATTTTCAGAATAGACAAACTTAGACAATAAATTTATTTTATCCACGAATTTGCCCAAATTATTCAATTCGTATCAGTCGTATGTTTATTATCATCAACAATTCTGTTTCCCAAACCCTACTGTTTGTACTATAAATTGTGTGACTCCAGAGTGTAAAAGCCTGCTTTCAGAGCAGGCGAAAGCAAATGGCAATTCAAGTGTGAACAGTTTAAAATTTTTCTGATTGGCAAGTCTGCGCAAGTTACTGACGTTTTAGTTGCGGGCGGTTTAATAATTCCTTCAAAATAATTTGCCCCATCTCTTTTTGTGGGGTATACTCTTTCACAATTGAGTATTCAATTTACTATTTACTATTGATTGTGCGGATTTTGAGAATTTGTTTATTTACAGCGATCATCCGTATTTATATTCATCGTACTTAGTTATTCGGGTTTTATATGGTAGTTAAACTGTTCACACTTTACGTTTCCTTTGCCGTTGCCTGTTTGCTTATTTGGAACAGGTTTTTGCGTTCTTGAGTTCCGTAATTTATGGTACGAGCAGTGTATGTTTAGACATTTTGTTGCGTTTTTTATTTTTGTAACGAATATGAAATTTGGCGCTGTTGATGTATCGGGTAATACCTGACGCAACCGTAAACAATTTTGTATGAATTTCGTAAACGGAGTACACATTTAACATGTTTATAAACTGTTCACACTTTAAGTTTCGTTTACTCTTGCCTGTTTACCTATCGGAAGGCAGGCTTTTACGCTTTTGAGTTGTGCAATTTATATTATGAACAGTTAGCGTATTTATGTTACCGAAATTATTAAGGTGTGTTTGTAGTTTTTTTCCGTTCCCATTTCCCCCTTTTCCATCCCCCCCATTTACAAATCATGCTCTACAACGTTTTGTACACGTTCGTACTATAAATTGCGCGGCTCAAGTGCGTAAAAGCTTGTTTTCCGATAGATGAGCAGGCGAAGGTGATAAAAGTTAAAGTACGAACAGTTTAATAAATTGGGCAAACGAATAGTTGAGTGTGATAACCGAACAGTGCGGTACTGCCGCAATATTCCAATGAAAAGAGCATCCTCCCGGACAAACCTTTTTTCGTATTACAATCGTCTGGTTACCTGTTGTTGTATAATTATCGTTACGATATTTATTTTTTCAACTGTAGCATTTGCGCAGACGTTGCGGTTTAATCCTCCAACGATTATTCAAAACCAGTTACCTGCTCAAAATTATTTGCAACAAAATTCCAACATTGCTGTACCGCCGCCGTCCAAACAATCTCATAATACCAATTCATCCGGTGTATCCGACAAAATCATATTTCTTCCGCCGGTTTTAGATGAGAATAATTTTATTCCTCATCGGGCATTGGCATTACCTTCGGATATTTCGTCATCATCTCCATTTTCTCCGTTGCCGTTGGTTTCTCCGGCGCCGTTGTTGCAACCGAATTCGTATCTTAATTTTCGCAATCCGCTTCCGCTTCCTGTGCCTGCGAATGCGGAGAAACTTGATGTTATTCTTCGCAATGGGGAGTTGCTTGAGAGTGAGTGTCGTTGGGCGGATGCGTTGACGCATTATGAGGGCGGTTTGCAGATTTATCGTAACAATAATTTGTTGCTGCAACGTTTTCTTATTGCAAGATTTCATTATGATATTCGGCGGCGTTGTGATGATGCGAGTTATATGAAGAGTATCAAGATGGCGGCTTTTGTTGATGCGCTTGCGTTGTATGAGGAGATAATTACGCGGATTCAGACGAGTTATGTTGATGTGCCGGATTGGGATAGGATTTTCCGCAATGGTTTGCGTGATATTTCGATTGCGCTTACGGATATAAATTTTAGGATAAAGTTGAATTTGAATGTTCCGCCGGAGAATATAGATAATTGTATTGCGTTATTGCAAAAGACAGCGGACGGGTGGGCGATAAATAATCGTGAAGATTTAAGGAATGGCATATTGCGGTTAGCGGAAATAAGTTTGCAGCAGATAAATTTGAATCCTGTGATTTTGTTGATGGAGTTTACTTGTGGGATTGCGAATTCGCTTGATCCTTATACTGCGTATTTAACGTCGAATCAACTCAATGATACTTATTCGATGATTTCTGGTAATTTTGTTGGTCTTGGAGTGGAGTTGAAGTCTGATCGTGAGTCTCTTATGATTGTCCGTGTTATTCCGGGTAGTCCTGCGCGGGAATCGGGATTGCTTGATGGTGATCGGATTCATTCGGTTGATGGTATTCCAACGAAGGGCAAGGATACAGATGCGGCAGCGAATCTTTTGCAAGGACAAGAGGGAACGTTTACTGATCTTGTTGTTCAAACGCCAGGTTTGGCAATGCGTAAGATTAGGGTGTTACGGCGTCGTATTGAGGTACCGAGTGTGGAGGAGACGCGGATGTTGACGCGTGAGGTTGGTTATGTCAAGTTGACGGGGTTTCAGACGCGGACAGTGGATGAATTGCGGTATGCGATTTCGGATTTGGAGTCTCGCGGGATGCGTTGTCTTGTGCTGGATTTGCGTCGTAATCCGGGAGGTTTACTTCAAATTGGGGTTGAGGTAGCGAATTTATTTATCGGTGAGGGTGTAATTGTCCGAACTCGCGGACGGCAAGGAATGGTGGAGACTCCATACATGGCAACAAGTGCAAACACGTTAAAGATGCCGTTAGTTTTATTGATTGATGAAGCGAGTGCGAGTGCGTCGGAGATTGTTGCCGGTGCGATAAAGGATCACAGGCGGGGTTTGATTGTGGGCAAGCGTAGTTACGGCAAGGGAACAATTCAGGCAATTTTACCTGTCAATAGCAATAATCCAAATGTACAAGCCGGATTTAGAATAACTGTAGAGAAATTTCATTCGCCGCAAGGAATCGCGTATAGCGGAGTTGGGGTTGTGCCTGACGTCATGGTTGAATCGGAGCAACGTATTGCGGTTGCAAAATTAGTTGATGGCAAGTTGCAGATTCCGGTCAACATGCGTGTTGTTTCAGGGACTGTGGATGATCCTTTTATCAAGGAAGCAATAAAAGCATCACAAAAAGTGTTAGGAAAATAATTGGGAAACTTAACGATTAATTGGAACGTGTGAAATTTCTGTAATGATCAACGATGGCAATATACTGTTCGGAAAATTATGTTGCCTAGCGTGATTTATTGGGATTTGGTAATAGACCTTTTTTCTAATCTAAAAATACATCAACGCAGCAAAAAAACTACAACGAAAAACCGCCTTTAACTCCTCCGAAACCACCCCTAACCCCTCCGAAGGAGGGGAATAAGAAGACGCCTCCGAAGGAGGCGAATAAGAAGACGCCTCCGAGAGAGGCGAATTATTCCCCTCCTTCGGAGGGGTCAGGGGTGGTCTCCTACAGGTTAGCGAAAAGGTCTAATGTAATGGTTGACGATAAGAAACACACGGCTGAATAAATATCAAGACTGAACAGTTGTACATTTTATAGTTTTTGCAAGATGAATCTTTATATTGTTGCGAAGGATTCTCGTTTATTACGTTGGGTGCGTATTGTTGACGTGGAGAGCAAGTTTAATATTGTTCGGGTTAGTCAATTGCATGTGGCTAGTGAGAGGGCGAGACGTGATAGTGATTTGGTAGTTCTTGTTGACTGGAGGTTTGCTGAAGTTGCGGAGGGGATTCGTGAATTGGGGTCGCGGGTGTTGCAGAAGATCAGATCGCGTTTTTTTATATGTGTCAATGATATGCAATTGTTATCACCATCGGAGGCGGAGTTTATTTATTTTGCGTTGTTGCAAACTGGAGTTGGCGGAGTTTTTTCTCAAGTTAGTGAGTTGAATTTATTGACGCCGGTTTTTGCACGTTATTCAAAACAATCCAACACAAAAAAACAAAACCCATTTAAATCTGCATGGGACTCATTACCTTGGAAAAAGCACGCTGTCAAATTAGAATATACTCATAACAATTGTAATATTTCAGTGGAATCAGTGTTTTGAGTTATTAGACCTTTTTTC
>JAITDV010000239.1 GCA_031282385.1 Planctomycetaceae bacterium
CTTGAAAAGTATCCGCAGGTTGTTGTGTTTAACGGACACACTCACACGCCGGTCGGAGATCAACGAATGATTTTTCAGGACAAATACACGGCAATTAATGATGGCAGTATGTATTACTGTTGTGTAGAAAAAAACGAAGTCTCCAACGGTATTACCCCAGAAGGCAGCAACGATGTACAAGAAGGAATAATTGTTAATGTGCAAGACGAGGATAAATTCAATGTGGAACGTTGGGATTTACGGCGAAATGTTGCGTACCAACCTTGGAATGTCGATTGGAAAAAGAAAAATTACAAAAATCAAAACGATAAAACTCCGCCGAGATTTGAATCCGGTGTGAAACCAAAGGTGAATTTATCGGGCAGCGGAGCATTGGTAACTTATCCGCAGGCAAAAGACAACGATGCCGTTTTCCGGTATCTCATCGAGATTAAGGACGGTAATAACGTAATTGCGTCGTACAAACAGTTTTCACAATTTTATCTAACCATTCAGCAACCGGACAAATTGACAATAGAATTTGCAAATTTACCAAAAGGCAAACAACTAACCGCGTCGGTAAAAGCGCTTGATGTTTTTAACAACGAATCGACGGCAATTATCAGTGAAAATTTCGTCATTTGAAATTGCTTTGAGCATCTCTCCAAATTTATTTTTCACCACAAAGAACACAAAAAACGCGTGAAGGAACATCTGATTTTATATACTTACCGCACTTGAAAATTCTGTTTTTTGAAACAGAACCGTCAATTATGTCCTCAAGGTCATTATTGTCCCCGATGTCCATTCTTATAACGAGAACCGAAATTACGACTAAACAATTATAAAATATATTTTTAAGTTATGAAAAAGTTACCGATATGCACCCAGTCGTTTGAAAATTTACGCGAAAACGACTGTTTTTATGTTGACAAAACCGAAATTATCCACCGGATAATTTCGGACGGAAGAATTTATTTTCTTTTACGTCCGCGCCGTTTTGGAAAATCGTTGTTATTAAGTACAATAGAAGCGGTTTAAAAGGTAAAAAGATTATTTGACGGACTTTACATTTACGACAAATGGGATTGACCGCAACAATATCCTGACGAAAAAATTGATGAGTTGCGCAGAATAATGCAACAACAGATAACCAATTTTGACGAATCCGGTTTTGCTCGTAGTCTTGAAGCAATGGTTGCGACTGTTCTTTATGGTCTTCACATTCCTCAAGAAGTTTATTATCATTCTTTAATGTTAATTTTAGATGCGGTTACTTGGTTTCAAAATTCATGCAGATGAACACAACGATTTAGGACGTTCCGATGTAATTTTGGAACAACCCGAAGTACAGTAATTGCCGAAATAAAATATGACGCCGAAAAAACGATAAACTGCCTCCTTAAAGAAGCAAGAAACCAAATTCATGAGAAACGTTACTACAACAAATATCTTGGTGAAGTTATTTTTCTTGGCGTTGCGTTTTCGGGCAAACAAACCGGTTGCCGGATGGAATAGTTAAAAAACTAAAATGACATGTTCACTACACTTTTACGCTCTTGAGTCAAGCAATTTATAGCACAAACAGTATATACGATGTTATTTTCGCATACGGTGTTCATGGGAATTTTTCAGAATTGTGTTAATATATTTTCGTCTTTGTGTGATTTGGAATTAGTGTAACAATAAATTGAGAAAGTGTGATTATGTTTTTACAAAATTTATTTATTTCGGCAAGTAACAGAATGCATCCTATAGTTGTCAGGCAAATACGGCGTTTAGTAAGGTCTCATACAATTACGTGGACGACGATCTTGTATTTAACTGTTTCTGTTTGTTCGGTATTGGTATTAGCTTTTATGATGGATACGATCAATAATGTTTTCAAGTTTCCTGTATTGATGTTTATTGGCAGCGGGTGGGCTAATTTTTTTATTTCGATTGTTGCGTTTTGTCCGGCGTTGATGTATGTTTCGGCGAAAATTAATGACGAGTTGCTTGATCAGATATTTAACTGGCGTGAATTGTTGTGTGGTTATGTTTTGTTTGGTGTTTTGTTTTCGGGCTATTATGCGGTATTGGCGTTGCCTTTTGTTTCTATTTCTTATGTTTTAGGCGGAAATTTATTTCTTCAACTTGCAGCTTTGATTGAGCATGTTTTTACTGGGGTCGTTGTTAATCTTATTTTCTTTTCGTTTCTTATTAAAGTAAGAAATATGACGGTGTTGATAACAATGGGCATCATACTTTTTTTTCTTCGTACATCGCCGTTACTTTTTTTGGGTGTTGTTGAAGGGATTATTTGTTTATTGCGTATTGTGTCTCCATTGCGTAATACATTTTCATTGGAGTTATATTCAATCGTAGTGTTGTTATTATTGGGAATTGTTGCAATCAGACTTTGCCGTTCTCATTTTTTGCAGCCAAAGCGTACAACTACAATGATAATCGGTATCAATATTGTTGCTTATGGGGTTCTTACAATAATTGTATCAGTTCTTTGGTTATTGTTACGATTAAGCGGTTTAATTTGAATTGTTTGTGTTTGAACTGGACTTTTGCAAAATTCATAACAACTTTTATTAAAAGAGCAGATGATTAAATCTTACTCAATTTCGGCATATATTTTGAACACCAAAGAAGCAGAAATTATTGAAACGGAATTTATGAACCCCTTGTTTTTACGGCATATCATTTTTGGCAAAATAATATTTGATGCAATAATATGACAAAAATCAAGGAATAGGAACGAATCAGACAAAAAAACAGCACTCCAAAATAAACGTAACTATCCAGTCGTATTAATAAACCACCCCTAACCCCTCCAGAGGAGGGGAACATTAAATTCACCTCCAAAGGTCTGGAACATTAAATTCCCATCCAAAGGAGGGGAACATTAAATTCACCTCCTTTGGAGGGGTTAGGGGTGGTTAAAAATATGATAGTTTTAAGCGGTTACTGCGCTACGCTGCGTTGCCGTCTGCTATAAATTTTTTTTTCGCGTAGAGCTGCCGACTGAATAGTTACAAGTAAACAACCCTTATTTATCCAATTTCACTTAGTATCAAACAACGCCCCAAAAATGCGATCTTATGCCCTTATTATATCGGTGCCGTTTAACACAATATCAAACAAAACATAAGGTCAGAAAGACGCATCGGGATGGGAATTTTCGGCTACTAATGGTAATTCGATAAATAAAGGTTTGCATATTAGAACCGTTCGTAAAACGATGTTGTCCCGTGTGAATTTATTGGTCTTGAGTAACAGAATAGTTGACGATAAGGAACACACGGCTGAACAGATACGATTTTCATTTTTGACTAACATAATTATTGTTACAATAATGCATCAAAAAAAATAGTAATTCAATAAACATTTCACACTCAAATTTATAGTGTTAAACGCCATTTTGCAAAAGTTCAGTTTGAAAATTAAACTGTTCACACATTAAGTTTCGTTTGCCGCTGTCTGCTTACTTATCGGCAAGCAATTTTTTTACGCGATTGAGTTACACAATTTTATAGTACGAGCAATATATGTTGCCTAATTTTGTAGAGTATTTTGATATAGTGTTGCAAAGATAATTATTGTGTAGTTACAATGCGGTAATTATTTGATGATAAATTTATTTTTTTGGAGTTGAAATTTGCATGACTGATTCGGTGTTGTTTTGTTCTGAGCGTAAGGTTTGGAGCGGTGAAGGTTTGGTTGTGGGCAATGAGAGAATTTCGGAATTGACATTTAGGCTTTCGATAGCGGTTGATAGTAACTTTCCAACAGTACAATCCGGTCAATTTATTATGATTCGTCTTGCTGATGATGTTGGTTTGTTACTTGGCAGACCGCTTGCAATTTATAGAGTTACTCGCAACAACACTGTTCATGACGGTTGTGATGTAGTTGAGGTGATTTATCTTGTTGCGGGTAGAGTGACGTCGCGATTTTCGGAGTTAGCGGTTGGTTCGCGGATGCGACTTTGGGGACCGCTTGGTCGCGGATTTGATGTTGAGTTTTCGGGTCGGACGCTATTGGTTGCGGGTGGTGTTGGTCATACGCCTTTTTTGATGTTGGCGGAAAAGTTACGAAATCGTGTAACGTTGTTGTATGGTGCAAGAAGTGCGGAACGTGTTGTGCCGCTTGATGATTTTGAGCAAGTTGGAGTTGAAGTACGAATTTCGACGGAAGATGGTTCTTTGGGAGTTTGCGGTTTGGTTACGGAGTTGATAGAACAAGTTTATTGTCGAGATGAGTTGACGCGGATTTTATGTTGCGGTTCTGCGCCGATGATAAGAGCAACTTTCAAAATTGCGGAGAGATTACGATTACCTTGTGTTGTGTCATTGGAAACGCCGATGAGTTGCGGGCTTGGTCTTTGTTATGGTTGTGTTGTCAAAGTCAAAGATGCGGCAGATGCAAATGGATGGAGTTATCAAAGAACATGTGTTGAAGGTCCGGCATTTGACGCATACAGTCTTTTTTTCTGATCTGCATAATAGACCTTTTCTCTAACCTAAAAATACATCAACGCAACAAAAAACCTACATCGAAAAACCGCCTTTAACTCCTCCGAGACCACCCCTAACCCCTCCGAAGGAGGGGAATAAGAAGACGCCTCCGAGGGAGGCGAATAAGAAGAAGCATCCGAGTGAGGCGAATAAGGAGACACCTCCTTCGGAGGCGAATATTCCCCTCCTTCGGAGGGGTCAGGGGTGGTCTCCTACAGGTTAGTGAAAAGGTCTAATATCTATTCAGGCAACTTCTATACTGTTCGTACTATTAATTGCGCGGCTCAAGAGCGTAAAAACCTGCTTTGCGGCAGGTAAGCAGGCGGCGGTAAACGAAAATTAAAGTGTGAACAGTTTAAAACCTATTTTTGACGGAATTATCAAAATTTTCAGAATAGACAAATTTAGACAATAAATTTATTTTATCCACGAAATTACACAAATTATTTAATTCGTGAAAATTAGTGGAGATTCGTAGGCAAAATGAGTTTTTAGAAGTTCACTAAAACAATAATAATTATGAAAAATTGGTCTTTGATGATTTTTGCAAAATTGTTATACTTCGCGAAGCCGTGTGTCTCTGCAAATTTTGCCCAAGTTGCATAACAACCCGCCGCATCGAGACGGGACTAAATCCCTATATAGTTTGTACAATAAATTGCGTGACTCAAGATCGCAATTTATTGTACAAACAGTATATTGAGCCGCTACACAAATTAAAATGTTAAATTAAATTAAACGTTACGTTTTTTTGACCAGTTGACGGAATATAACGGCGTGCAAATTCCGCAATTTAATTTTATCCAATCCTTACCCTCTGACCAACGTGTTACGTGCTATAGAGCTTTCCGGTTTTAAGAGTTTTGCGGATCGGACTCGTATTGAGTTCGGTCACGGGATTAGCGCGATCATAGGTCCCAACGGTTCCGGTAAATCTAATATAGTTGACGCGGTTAAATGGGTACTCGGCGAACAGAGTATGAAACGTTTACGCGGCAACGAATCAACAGACGTTATCTTCAACGGAAGTGCAGACCGCGTGCCGCTTGGTTCCGCCGAAGTTACATTAACTTTTGACAACTCCAAAAAAATCTTCAAACTCGATACTCCCGAAGTACATATTACGCGCCGTATTTACCGCAACGGCGAAGGCGAATACCAAATCAATCGGCAACATTCGCGTCTCAAAGATATAAAAGATATGTTAAATGGAACTGGACTCGGCACTCAAGCATATTGTATTATTGAGCAAGGACGTGTTGAATCTTTACTTCAAAGTTCGCCTATTCAACGCCGCGTAATATTTGACGAAGCCGCAGGGATTAATCGTTTCAATAATTACAAGCAAGAAATTCAACGCCGGCACGAGCGTATTGAGCAAAATCTTTTACGTTTATCTGATATTGTTACAGAAACAGATCACAAACTTAAAACGATACGCAACCAAGCCGGTAAAGCACAACTCTACAAACAATACACAACCCGTTTACAAGAATTGCGAATTCAATCCGCTTTAATTGATTATCGCAAACGTCAAGAACAATCTACAGAATTGCAATCTGAAATCGATTCGTTAAAACATGAAATTGAAAACTTGACCGAAGAATCCGATCAAACGGAAAAGTTGTTGACCGGCGTGAATACTGAAATTGAGACGATTGATATTGAAATACGTAAATTTTCCGGTGAATCGGCAGCGTTGCGTGAAAAAATTGCGGGCGAAGAATCGGCTATCGAATTGCAATTCGGACAAGTTGATGATTTGAATTCTCAAATTGTCCGTAACTGGCAATCATTGATAGACCTGAATGTTCGCAGTATTGATATCGAAGACTTGATGCGCAAAACTGCCGACGATATTCACAAAGCAAACAAGGCTAAAAAAGAAATTAACGAAACGTATTGTAATTTACAAAAAGAGGATGAGCAACTCGTAGTTTTGTGTACGAAATTGCAGGCGGAGTTAGATTTCATTCGGGCGGAATCTGATACAAAAAACAGACAAATTGCAAATTTATCCGGTATTGTCGGCGGTTTGGAATCGGGAATCGCATCGCAACAACGGGCAATCGATCACGATAACGCAAAGTTGACAAAATTAAAACAACAACGCGAAGAATTATTGTTACAAAATAACGAACTCAAAGATGCTGTTGATAATATTGAAGATGTTGTTAAACAAAAAAAGGAACAATTGCAACATGCACGAGAAAGAAAAAGTAAACGCTCAAATGAACTCACCCAACTTATGCACGATTTGTCCGAACAAAAACAACGCCAAAGCGGAATGCGTGAACGTATTTCTGTGTTGGAAGATTTGATCAACAGAAATGAAGGAATTAGTCCGGGCGTGCGTGAAGTATTGCAACAATCGCGTGATCCGAAGAGTCCGTTTCGTCATGTTTTTGGTCTTGTTGCGGATTTGCTTCATGCGGATGTTGAGTCGGCGTCTCTTATTGATTTGGCGCTTGGGCAAAATTCGCAATATGTTGTTGTATCTCCCAAAGGTGAATTATTTCGTCATATTGAACGTAATGCGGTGCAGTTTGCGGGGCGTGTTGGCTTTATTTGGCTTGACCCGAATGAAGAAGACCCGCCTTGGGTGAAGGGTCGCGGTTTTCTTGGGCGCAATGGCGTTTATGGACGCGCGGATCAATACATTAAAGCCGACGAACCTTTTATGCATTTAGCGCGTCGTTTGCTTGGGCGGACGTGGATTGTTGAAAGCATGGCAGTTGCGGTACAACTTTACAAAGAAAGCAATGATCAAGCTTCGTTTTTAACTATTGCCGGCGAATTGTTGACTACAGACGGCGCGTTGATTGTTGGACCTCCAAATACTTCTTCGGGTTTGATTGCGCGTCGTAGTGAATTGCGTAATTTAACTGAGCAGATGGCAGTGTTGGATATTGAAGTTCAAGACATGGAGATTGCAGTTGTTATTGCCAAAGAGCGGGTTGCAAGTGATGAAAGCGATGTTGAAAATGAGTTGCGTGATTATCAAAAGGCAGTTGCGGAATATGATTCTTTGACGCAGAAACAATTGAATGTCGAAGAGCGGCTGAAAAACGGTAATGAACAAATTGCAAATGTCAACGGCGAAATTGAAAAATTAATTGCACAACTAACAAGTATGTCAAAAGAGCTTGAGCAAACTGTTGCGATGCAGCATAATTTCGATTCGGAAATTACAGTATTAATGAAAAGACAAGACGAAGTTCGCAGCGAGTCAATAAAAGCTGAAACAAAACAATCGGAACACCAACAAAAAACAATGGAAGTCAAAATCGCTTTGGCAAAAAGCGAAGAAAGGCTTATGTCTTTGAACGAGCGAAAAAGACAATTCGAAGATCATCTCACCGAACGGCAAAATATGTTGGATGAATACAGACAACGCAGCACAATGTTAGAAAACAAACGGGAAAAAATACTACTGGCAATTTTACAAATTGAGTCAACATTAGCTGTGTTGTATTTGCGTAAAGAATCAATCGGAGTTGAATTAATTGAAGTCAATAAAAACAGAAACGACGTCACGGCAAAAAGAACTAAATTACAAAGCGAATATAAACGGTTACAACACGACTTGAACAAAATCAGAACAAAAAAACATACAAAACAACTTGAATTAGAACGAATTGTACAAGAACAAAAAACATTAGTAGAACGTATCCGTGAAGATTATGATATTGACATCAACGAAATAATTGTAACAAAAAATATCAATGTTGAACCTGACAAAAATAACGAAATAAATAACGTAACAAATAATCCTGTTGAGCAAACCAACGAAACAAAAGTTGACAATAATTCAACAACAACAACAACGATAGAGGAACAGACGGAAGTTGATTATAAGGCGGAAATAGAAGATTTACGGTTGAAGTTACAGCGTCTTGGAAATGTGAATGTTGATGCAATTTGCGAGTTGGATGATTTGGAGACGCGTTATAAATCGCTTTCGTTTCAATACAACGACATGGTTAATGCAAAACGTTCAATTGAAAA
>JAITDV010000270.1 GCA_031282385.1 Planctomycetaceae bacterium
GAGGAGTTAAAGGCGGTTTTTTGTTGTGTTGATGTATTTTTAGGTTAGAGAAAAGGTCTAATATACTGTTCGTACTATAAATTGTGAGACTCCGGAGCGTAAAAGCCTGCTTTCCAATAGGTAAGCAGGCGGCGGCAAAGGAAATTTGAAGTGTGAACAGTTTGAATAAGTTTTCTAAAGTTCTTTTCTGAATACTGCGAGGAAGAATCGGAACGAAAGAAACATATCAACAGGTACAACCCACGCACGTTTAATAAATCCTACACCGGAACTAATAATTTTGCCTTTTTTGAAATTCTCAATTGTATTGATTCGCCAGTGATTAGCGCAACGTCGTAATCTTACGCAGCTGCTTGACATTTCTTCGTAGCGTGCTAGTAATTTTTCGCCTACGAATTGTTGTATTTTGTACAATGTTGTTGAGTTTGCGGGGGCTATATCAATTTCGTTTAGACAATTATCGATTTCACCAGCGACTAATTCCAATGCTTTGGCTTTATATTTATCTTGGCGAATCATTGATGCCGTTAAACGCAATTTTTCGGCGGTTGCTTTGAGTTGATTTCGTAATTCTTGTACTGCGGTGTCGTATTGTCCCTTCCAATTGTACTCCGCAACTCGTTGTTGCAATGAATTCCAACACGATTTCAGTTGTGCAAGCGGCGCCCAATGTCTTATACTCGCCCAACGGCGTGTGATTGTTGTTTGCGGCAATGTAACAAGATTTTTGTCAATAGAAGTTTCTTCTGCCACCGCTAAAACATCTATTGTTTTTTCGAGTGTAACCACATGATGCCGTGTAAGAAACCATATCTCCTGAAACTCAAAAAATAACTGTATATACGAACTGCTGTCGAACACAAAATCCTTGAGCCAACGCCATGCGAATTTGAAAATATTTTCGCGAGGCATACCAGGACGCCGGTCAAGTCTGTCTTTACGGCGGAAAAAACCTGTCATCATTGGGTGAGTACCTGAAAGTACGCCCGAATAACGGAACCAAATCAAATTCCAAAACATTAACCAATAATGATCTTTCGGCAATCGTTTGAGAATTTTTGTGCAATGTTCTTTTGAATAAAATTCGGCATAAGCTAATTTTGTTGCTGCTTTCCATTCGCCGGGTTTCATTGACTGGTGGACAAATGTTTCGTGAAATGAATCGTATTTGTTTAAATCTAAATCAATTTCTGTGCCGCGTTTGACCATTTCAAAATGATCAACAGAACCCGGTAACGGTGTGAGCATAAAAAACGACGCAAGATCAACTCCAACATGATCACGTAAAAATAACACATCACGTTTTACTGATTCGATAGTATCTTTGGGGAAGCCTATTATGTAACCGACGTGAACGATAACGCCGGATTTTTGCCATGTTTGAACCATTGTTTGGTATTGTTCGACTTTATTTTGGGTTTTACCGGCTTCGGCAATGTTGTCTGGATTTACGCTTTCCATTCCGATAAAAACCATTCGGCAACCGGCTTTGACCGCTTTATCGACGAAATTAGGAATTTTGCTGGATTGGGTATCAATTTGCATCATGAAGTTTACGAAATTTCCGTTATTTCTCATTTCAGCGAGTGCGTCGAAGATGATTTCCCAATGCGCAGAACGGGCAAAATTATCGTCGGTAAAAAAGAAGTTAGGGATGCCGTTGTTACAATTTTGTCTAACAGTTTCGATTACTGCTTCAGATGAACGGCAACGCATTTTTCGACCTTGAATATTTATCACTGTACAAAAAGTACAACCAAATGGGCAACCGCGAGAAGAATCTATTGTTGCCCATCTTGCGCCGAAGTGATCGATGTATTTAGGGTCTGCTTTGGGAAGCGGCGCATTGGCAAGATCAGGAGCTTTGGGCAAACGATAAACAGGTTGAAGATTGTTATTGATTGAGTCGGTAAATATTTTTTCAAACGTACCGGGAGTTTCTGCTTCGCCGACAATAATTGAAACGCCGTGATCGACTAACAGTTGCAATTCAGGCGTAAGTTTATCGAACAACGCAATTACGCCGGTAACATGAAAACCGCCGATCATTACATCGACTCCAAGTTTGCGGAATCGTAAGGCAATATCAGATGCACGTGGAAATTGATTTGATTGTACGCCGACGATACCGACGATAACTTTAGTTTCAGGATCAAGATTGCGGCGGGCAATTTTATCGAATGGAATTTTTTGAATGTTGTCGTCGTATGATTCCAATGTTATATCGAGATCGGGCAATGCTTTTCTGTCGATCATATCGCGGGTCAAACTTTTGAGTACTGCCAATGAATTAGATGGGACAACTCCCCAAGTCCAACGTTGCACATAACCATCATCATCGTAACGAGACGGAACAACATAAACAATATCAAGTTTTTTTATCATGATTAGTTGTTTTTATGTAAATGTGTAATGCAGGTTGCCACAATGTTAAACCTGCGTAAGTTTGGAGCGATGCACAAATTTAAGGTAAATTTGCTTGCGTACAATTTACAATCAATGTTATTGTTGACACAATTTGAATGCGAATACGATATTGAAAATATGTAAACTATTCAGTGTGATTTTGGACTTTGTTATATACTGTTTGTACTATTAAATTGCGTGGCTCAAGAGCGTAAAAGCTTGCTTTCCAATAAGTAAGCAGGCGGCAAGCGAAATTAAAGTGTGAACAATTTAAAACGTATTTGGTACATGTCAATAAGAAAACTGAATGAGTACAAAAAACTCGTAACATTGTAAATAAAGCGGAGAGTATAACATTGACTTCAGGTTCATGCAATAGACATTATGGAAACAGCAGAAAAATTTTTATTTTGATTTCGTAATTATGGTATTTTGTAATGGTTGTTTGTTAAATGAGGGAGAAATTTCAAATTAATTTCGTAAATCCCTCAAGCGATCCCCCCGCCTTGTAGTTTTTTTTTTGTGGGGTACAATGTCCACTCGTTTTGCTTTTCGGGCAAAATATACTGTTCGTACAATAAATTGTGCAACTCAAGAGCGTAAAAGCATGCTTTCCGATAGGTAAGCAGACGACGATGAAGGAAATTTAAAGTGTGAACTGTTTAACAATTTTGATTAGGGGGCTGTAGCTCAATTGGTTAGAGTACCGGACTGTCGATCCGGTGGTTGCGGGTTCGATTCCCGTCAGCCTCGTTTTTTCTTACACTATTTTTCGCAAGAGGAACATCTGAAAATTTCAGTTTGATTAAGATTTTATACAGGGTTTTGTGATAATTATTTTTCGTAAAAAGTAATTTTATTAAAAATATTCTATATTTCTTTGTTGTAATTTACTGATATTTGTTTTATAATCCCATAGCTTCGATTTGGCGGGGTGTAGTTAGACTGGTTTTCATGATTTTTGTAACGTTAAATCAATTGAGTTTGGTTACGATTAATTTTATTTCATGCAAAAGATTAATCGTGTTTAAGTAATTGTTTATTGAGTTGTTTTTTTGTTTTGTTGAAACAAAAATTACCAACGTCAATAATTTTTGTAACGTTTGTCAAATCCACTAACAAAATTGAAATGGAGGAGAATAAAATGAAAAAGACAAATTTAAAGTCTGGTTTGTTTATTGCCAATGTTAAAATAACAAGACAAAATGTTAAAATAGGCA
>JAITDV010000323.1 GCA_031282385.1 Planctomycetaceae bacterium
TTAAATTTGTTTTAACTTAAGTCTAATCAAAATGCCTATTGCCAACAACAACACGCATATTGCAACTATCAAAGTTACAAGTCTGCCAATACCTTGTGATTGTGGTAAAACAACTTCACCGCGAATTTCCTCTACGTATGGAATTGATTTCTCGCCGTCCCATACGTATAGTACACCCGATTTTCTATCATCGTGATTATTGACTAATTCATCTTTCAAATGAGCGGCATTAAATAGATTCTTTCCAGTAAAATCCGGTGACAGAACAATTTTATCACGTTCACATCGAGTAACCATCTTGGTTGTCGTTTTATCAGAATCATTTCTTTCGACAGTACAAGTCCCTTTGATTGCTATGTAGTTACTGCCAATTTTTACGAAATCAGAGTTTTCGTTTGTGAACAAAAATGAGGTAACAACGTCAGGTTGGACAATATATTTTTCGCCGTTTTCATTAACAGTATTTGCATCTCGGAAACAAGTTACCTTGCGAGCAACATATCCATTGTTGATATCAATCCACGCTACTATTAACCCATATTTAGTAGCGCTCTTTATTTTCGCACACGAAAAACCATCAATAGCTTCTTCTCCAATTTTTTCAATTTTGTCCGGCTCTGATAACATTATATCAGTAAAACGCATTGTATCTTCTATATTTCCGTCTAGTGCATAACCTGTACCTGAGGTTCCCAAAGGACTGATTTCACTTTTCTTTTTATCAGCGGCAATTACAGTTATCCTGTTGGGACTTTTTGTTGGATATATGTGATTGTAAATCGCGTAATTATCAGCAACAATATTCTCCTCTGGATATTTGTCGATTATCTTATTATTTTCGTAAATTGAGAGCTCGTTCCTGATATCTATCTTGCCGCCATCTCTACACACGACGCCCTGTTTTACTCTTTTGTGTTCGACCGTCGGCAAAACTGTAGTCGTTTCAGACTTAAAGTTATACTGAATGTGATTTGTTACAATAAGGTTAGCATCACACTTTTTTATTATGTCAACGGCAATGTTATCTGCCGCACTGATAATGTCAACTGATGCGAGTAAACATACCAAACAAAAAATTATCCAAACCGTCAACAAAATACTTTTTTCAATTTTCATTTGATTTCCCTTTTATTTAATTTGTTTCAGATTTTTGTAGAAGATTCCAAAAAAACTCATTCAAAACAACAAAATAATATTTACTTTGCTTTACTTGATAGTTATTTTTGGAATCTCTACTAACCCTTACCCTTCAATGCCCCTACAAACCTTTTACAGTTTAAAGATATGCATTTAATATTCAACAATACCGCATGCCAAGGTTATTTAAAGTCTCGATAACTTAACACGCAAACATAACATCACATCACGTTACGAAGTAGTTGTTCGGAGTTAAACCGAGCAATCATTACTGATAACT
Source organism: Planctomycetaceae bacterium (assembly GCA_031282385.1). GTDB lineage: Bacteria > Planctomycetota > Planctomycetia > Pirellulales > Thermoguttaceae > WRKP01. The sequence continues at coordinate 1,418 of JAITDV010000323.1, forward strand.
GCATCGCAAATTTTGGTTCGTTATGTTCGGTTATAAATTTGTAGGTCGACCATCATTGGAGATATCTGCTTTCTCTTCATTATCGGCGTCATCACTTTGCCCTTGCATTACACCCGCACATTGACACGACGAAATGTTTTTAGCACAAAGCGAATTAATATCGCAAACATTCGTAACTGTTATATTACAAGTACCTTGACCACCTGTTCCCACGCAATTCGTAATATAAATGTTACATCCCGCCCGACCAATAGCTGGACATAAAATAGACTCTACACGGTTACACCCCTGTACGTTCTGGCAGTACCCTCCGGCAAAGTTACTATTCGTTATACCAAGCAATTCCGATGCAAAAAACACCGTTAGCAGGCAAACGCCAATAGCCTGAACTGCCACAAAAAAATTCTCTCTCATACTATTTAACTCCTTAATTGTTTTGGCATACTTACATGACGTCACCGTGATGTTAAGAAAAGTTATGCCTCTTACTTCCAACACCTACATATTGATTATTGTCACGCACCTGACATGACAACCAACACACAACAGCCTGCATGATACACGCCGCATCAAAACCTGTCAAGCAATCTTCAAAAACCAAAATTTTTGTTGAAAGTTCAATCTTGAAATGACAACCGACATGCAACAACCATCATGATGCATATATTTTTTTCACCTTAAATTCGATTTTTGTAACAAAAATTATGTGACGCGTGATTAGTGGCGAGTGATTAGTATTAGTAACTAATCGCGCGTCCTAATTACGAATACTCGGTATTCCAACACATTACATTATCGTTACTATAAATCATTGTTTAAATTTTAACCGACAATTTTTCAACAAGCAAAACCAAAAACTCAAGTAAAAAAGGTATAATACACAATCGTCATTGTGATTATTGAATAATATTTACGCCGTCGTTTACTGTAATATCGCCGTTTGTGTCTTCGTCAGAGTCATCGTCAATGTTAGATGACGGCAAGATCGTGTTGTTGCTATTACCGTTGTATGTGTATTTGCCATTCGGTCCGATTTCTGTACTGTAGTCTGATCTTGTCCGTCCAGATGGGGCAGTTCCGTCATACCAGTAATCCGGTTCTGTTCCTTCAGCTTCTCCACCAGCATTGCCGTTACTTACAAATGTGGTGTCATTGTATTCAGCAGTTAAAACGGAAGACTGAACATCTTCATCAAAACTAAAAACAGCATAATAATCATCAACATCTTCAAATGGTGCGATAGTCAGAGTAACAGTTCCGTCTGACCATTTTGTTGCGTATGGAAGTTGAATTTCCATTTCACCGTAATGGTATCCGCTATCACTGTACTCGCCAGTTCCGGGTTCAATCCATTGATAATTTACTCCTTCAATTTTTTGTGTCGTAACATAAATTTCAGGTGATAATTTGCTATCCCTAGTTAAATACGCACCTTCACGTGTGTTTGGCGAATCTGGCATGTTAGGTTCAGACAACACTCCGTTGTTACAACAACCACTAGTTAAACTAACACAAAGTCCTAACAGGATTAAAACAAACAAAAATCGCATTTTTATCTCCTTCTTTTCTGAAGTTGTTCTTATAACGCTCATGGCAAACAACGCCACCAGCAACTTAATAGTATAATAGGACAAAACTTGCAATCTGTCAAAAGAAGTTTTGATAATTCTGAAATTATTTTGTAATTATTCAATCGCATGGCAGGCGGGAACGATACGCAGCACAGTGACTGCTTTAGTAGAGGTAAACGATTAGAGACAAGTATGAAAACTTCTCCACAAACCACCAATTTAAGCGGTCTCTGCGCTATCGCTACGTTCCCGCTTGCCATAAAAAACGTTTTTCAACACAACTGAATAATATACTCATCGCACTTGAATTTTCGGTTTTCAAGATTGTATTCACGTTTGATATACTCCTTTTGTCCCTTGCAAAAAAGAAAACCGAAATTTAATCCGAAGTTCCTTATGAAATCTATAGAAAATTTGACGTAAGTCTATACTTTACAATAGTAGCGTCTAATTTTGTATGAAAACATGTAGCCATGTAAAAATATTATTTGACCTA
>JAITDV010000396.1 GCA_031282385.1 Planctomycetaceae bacterium
GGTGACATTCCGTCAAAAGGACTTTTTGATACCGTCTTTAACTGGAATATGAAAATCAAATTCGGCGAAATTCCGTTCAAATTCCAAACCGGCAGCGACCGAACACGATTTATTGGCGAAAACGGTTGGATTGAAATATCACGAAGTGCAGGTTTGGCTTCAAACGATCCAAATCAATGGGGAAAAATATTGGAAAATAAAGGTTTGAAAGCAAGCGATCCGAAACTGTTGCAAATACCGTTAGAAGACCGCGAACCAATTCTCAAACGTACACAAAACGTAAACCATATTGATGATTTTGTTCGTTCCATCAAAGAAGGCAAAGAACCGAGTTCAACATTGCGAGACGCAGTACGAAGCGACAACATCAGTCATTTATGCGATATTGCTGTTCGGACAAAATCAATAGTAAAGTGGGATCCAATCAATATGAAATTGATCAATCCAACACCTGAACAATCAAAAATACTTTCCCGAACTTTACGTGAACCATGGACGTTATAAAATTGTACGGCATAAAAATAAAGTAACTATTCAGTTGCGGGATTTAATTGTTTAGGAAAAATTGAACAGAGGTTAGGAACGAAACAAACAAAAACGCGGTACTCAAAGTAAACAACTCTGGTTGGAATATTAGAGTTGTTCGGATAACGATGTTGTCCTGCGCGGATTTATTTGGATTGGCTAACAGAATACTTGACAATAAGAAACACACGACTGAATAGATACAAAAATTCCACTGAATAAATATAATTTTCTTAATTTCAACAAATATTATGCGAAATTACAGATTCGTGTTTATTGTTTTATTTTTTGTTTTTTTGACTGGATGTACAAACGAGCGGGTAGAAACATTGCCTGATTCTTCGCCTTCTGCAATATCACCGCAAGAAAAACAGTTGCCTGAACAGAAACAACGACAGAAGCAACAAGATAATAATATTGTTGCGCAAACGTCAGAGGTTGCGGTTGCGGATATTGTTCGGCAAATTGAGGCGGTGCCGGGTGAAGTTGGGCGTGCCGGTAACGGTACAATTATTAGTGTGGATTTAGCCAAAGGGCGTTCTTCTGTTTCTGATGAAGTGTTGCGGACGTCTCTGCAACTTCCACAACTTAAAAAATTGCGAGTAGCTGGCGGAACAATCACATCGGAAACATTGCAGTTGATAGCAAAACAAACCAATCTGGAAGAACTCTATCTACAAGACGCCCCAATTTGTGATACCGATATTGCCGTCATTATTCCCCAACTTTCCAAGTTGCGGCGTTTGACGTTACGTGGTTGTAACAACGTAACAGATAGTAGTGTTGAAACAATTGTTTCCTTACCTAATCTGCGTTCGTTGGTGTTTATCAAAATGAATTTAACACGGCAAGGGTTGGAAAAAATTGTAGAATCGAAAAAGATTACTGCTCTTGATTTACGGCAATGCAGCCAGTTGATGCAGAAAGATTATTCGTTACTTATTAAAATGTCTCAATTGACGGATTTGAAGATTGCCGGTTTTTCTTTAGTTGACGATTCTGTTTTGGAAACGGTGTCGCAATTGCCGAAACTTAACGGATTAACATTGGAAGACGCAATGATTTCACCAGAAGGATTCGCTAAAATGACCGCAAGTCCAACAATATCAGAAAAACTCACATTGCTTGTTTTGGCAAGAAATACCACGTTGTTTGATGCGGGACTGGAATCGTTGAAAAATATTCGTCGGCTGAAACGGTTATCAATCAATGACATGATGATTACCGGCGAGTTTCTGGTGTTGCTTGCCGCGGAGGAATCCAAACGACCTAAGTTGGAAATATTATCACTTGAAAAATCGCTATTAACGCCGGAAGGCGCCGCCGCATTGAAGCATTTCAAGGAATTGAAGTCGCTCAATCTTACCGGAACGGTTTTGTCTCAGGAGCTTGTGGAAATCATCGCAACTCTGGAAACACTAGAAACCGTAAACTTCACCGATTGTCAACTGGACAACAAAATGATAGAAACATTGCGCAGTATGAAATCAGTAAAAACATGGATACTCAAATAACCCGCCTAATAAATTGTTCACACCTTAAATTTACTTTACCGCCGTCTGCTTAACAATCGGAAATCATGCTTTTACACTTTTTAGTTGCGCAATTTATAGTACGAGCAGTATAGATTGACACAACGATAATTACGCAGTTGGATTTGTGAAATTTTCGTACGATTCAAGTGAATAGACCTTTTCTCTAACCTAAAAATACATCAACGCAACAAAAAACCTACAAGAAAAACCGCCTTTAACTCCTCCGAGACCACCCCTAACCCCTCCGAAGGAGGGGAATTATTCGCCTCTCTCGGAGGCATCTTCTTATTCCCCTCCTTCGGAGGGGTCAGGGGTGGTCTCCTACAGGTTAGCGAAAAGGTCTAATATTACAATCAATATTTTTCTTACGGTCAATTTTATTGTGCGGATGATTTTGTGCCTCTTGACGATGCTCTTATTTCGTCGTTTTCATTTAGAGGTCTCGCCGCAACACGGTAACCTTTGGAATATAAAAATTGCTTGACCGCAGAAAAAGCCTCAAACGAATCAGGATAAACCCAGAACGTAATCGTATAAATATCTTGCCGGTATTGTTGTATTAAACGTTGAAAATCCGAATTCGATTGTGTAATTGCTTCTTTGTAATTAGTTCCGGCGTTATTGTTTTTTGTTGTGTAAGTTGCCATCTCCAACACGATACGTTGTCCTACTCCGTTTCCTGCCGCACCACCCATCGGCGCAAAATAACGTACAACCCAATAATTCATCACAAAATCAGAAATAGGTCCAACTCTTCCTGTTGTTGTTTGATTTGCGAAAAACTTATTCCGGTTTGAATTGAATTCGTGAAAAAAAGATTCGTTAAGCTCGTTTATCGGAACATAAACAATTTTGTCATGCTTGATTCTAAAATGTGTTTCTTTTTCTTCAACCGTTTTGCTAATCGGAGTTGGCATGTTTTCCATTTTTATTGCTTGCGGGCGTCTGGATTCAAGCCATTGCTTTGTTCTTTCAAGTTGCGTCAACTTTGCATCTATTTCACTTATTTTGCGTTGTAATTCTATTTGTTTTTTTGCTTCTTCGCCTTGTTCTTCTGCGCGTATTTCTATTTCTGCACGCAAATTGACAATCAACTCCAATAACTTTTCCCTTTCATTTTCTTGCAATTGAATTTGTTCGGCAATTTGTTCTGATGTTATTTGAATATCGTTTATTGTTTGCTTGATATTTTCTGCGTCGCGTTTTTTTGTTTTATATTCATTGAATTTTTCTTCAAGGTTACATATCATTTCTTCGTCGGCATATTTTGTAGTTTCATCTGATTCGTTGTGTAATTTATGAGAACCTGACGTACTCATGCCAACAGATTCATCTTCAAATTGCGTTTGCGAATTATTGCTTGAATTTTGTGCGCGAACTCCCGCAATCATCACAAGAATAATCAAAATTCCAACAATATTAGACACAATATCCAAAAACGAATCTTGTCCGTCCATACCATTTGAAACATCACCTTTTTTTTTACGCCGTTTTAACATACTAACTAAAATTGTTATGTAACTTTTTCTAAAAAAATTTTTTTTGTGGAATATATGCTGTTTGTACTTTAAATTGTGTGACTCAATTTATAGTACGAAAAGTATAGTTAAATTTTTGGCAATAGGCTTTCAGCCCGGTTTTTCATACACAACATAAAAAACAATCCGCCAAATAGATTCGATATTTTATAGATATTCTTTATATTTTGTGTATTCAGTTTTCTCAATAGACCTTTTCTCTAACCTAAAAATACATCAACGCAACAAAAAACCTACAACGAAAAACTGCCTTTAACTCCTCCGAGACCACCCCTAACCCCTCCGAAGGAGGGGAATTATTCGCATCTCTCGGAGGCGTCTTCTTATTCCCCTCCTTCGGAGGGGTCAGGGGTGGTCTCCTACAGGTTAACGAAAAGGTCTAATATTTACTCATTTTCTATTAAAATATTTATTTTGTTTTCTTTGATTATGCGTTGTAATTCTTTGAATTGGTATTCTCCGCCGTTAAGAATTTTTACTTTTAGTACAGGCAACCAATAAAATCTTTCTCCAGCAATTCCCCATGTTTCAACAAAATCTGCTATTGCCTTAATCAAAACGGAAACTGATTTTTGTGTTGAGTGTTCGATCATAATTGTTTTCGGCGTATCAAAACCAACTTGTTGTCCGATTATGAATCTATCCACGCCGACATAAATTTTTATATTACGGCGTATCGGCGAGCTAAATGTCCGCAATCCATGATTTCCAACTGCGTCAGGCGTTGCCGAATGTTGACCTGCACCCGCAGATTGATTTATTTGTTCAAAAGGCGACGGCTCATGAGATGAACTTGATAATAAATTTTGAGATGAATTTTTTGTCGGATTTTGATCTGAATTTTGTATTGGAGGCGTAGTTTTGATTGTGTTGTTTGATTCCGGTGCGGTGGATGTCGGAGGTAACGTTTTTATAGGGTCTTGCAACAAATTTGTTTGACTAATGTTTGGAACAGAATTTGTATTTTGCGAGTTTGTATTTTGCGAATTGCGCAATGGATTATCCGAAATATATTTATTGGCAATAAGGTTATTTGGAACAGAATTTACTGAATATGGATAATTCAAATTATTATCGGAAAAAATGCTGTTGTTATTATTGTTACGAAAATTACCATTACTATTGTTATTTTCAAGATTGTTCGTTTCATTGCGTACAATTTCATTTTGAGTTGTAATTCTGTCTGAATTTGTTCCTACACCTGTTTTTGAATCTGTCTTTCCCAAACGCGGCGCCGTATCAGAGCTGCCGATTTCATGTACAATTCCATTTGAAATTGTATATTCGCGTTTGGTATTTCCGTCGCCTTGTCGGTTCTGTTTATTATTTGTAACGTTATTTGGATTGTTGTTTTTTTTGTTCTGGTCGTTTTGGTTGTTGTTTCCGTTGTATTGATTTTGTGAATTTGGTTTGTTTGGGTTAGCATTTTTCATTACGTGTAAATCGCCAGAACCGTTTTTTAATTTCATTGCCGCAACATAACCCTGTAAACGTTGTCTTGAAATTACGAGTTGTTTTTCCATTCTGTTCCGCAATTCATTATTTTGCTTCGGATATTCCATTTTCCAATCTTCCGCAACCAACTCATAACCGTAATCCCTCAACCAATTCCCCATCGCCGCATAAGCCGCCTCAAACGCATGAATACCCGACGGTCTGATAATAATAAGCGGATACGGTTCTGTACCGCGTTCAATTTGACCTGTTTCCGCATAGTATTGACGCGCAACCCGTAACAACGAATCAAAAGGATTGTCCGCCCTGTCAATCGCTAAAAAATCATACGCTGTCAACTCAATTCCTTCAGGTTGGATTATCACCTTGTTATCTTTGCACTCAACATAAATCGGCGCCCGAAACGTTCCGTTTGTTCCGCGATACGGCACAATCGCATAAGATTTCGCCTTGTTCTTCAACTCTTTCTGTAATTCTGCCAACCGTTTTTCAGCCGTAGTCTGTTGTTCGATTTTTTGTTTCAATAATTGCTCAAGCGTTTTGACGTTGACTTCATTCTTATTCCCGCCGTCTTGTTCAATTTTTCCTGCAAGTTCAAGAAGCCTTTTTATTTCTTCGCGAAATCGTATTGTTTGTTTTTCAACAGACGCAAGATACGCTTCATCATTGGCGAGTTGTTTTTCAAGTTCGTTTTTTGACGCGGAAAATTCCTTTGCCAACCATTCCGCTTCGGCAGTGTCAAGTTTAAGATTCTCCAACGCTTCTTTGGCGTCGGCGGCAGAAAGAAATTTTTTAGTACTGTTTGAATCCGGTGTAAGATCAGATTTGGACAACGGTGCAAGTGTAGGTTGTTTTATGGATTGTGTTTTGGCAACCCCTACTTTTTTTTGACGCGTCATCTCAGGTTCGCGAACATCACGCACAATAAGAACAAGCAACATTATCAACGCTCCCATTGTACACAAAAGTACAGCAAGAAACGGTAACAATGTCGGTTTATTGTTACTTTGAGTCATGCCGCGTGATCGATTTGAAACAGCCATTGATAAATTTTGATGAATATCCTGCGTCGGATTTTAATTTGAGGCAATACTACAAAATTTTGCTGGAGAATTGAAACATGTATTGCCCGTACTACAAATTGCGCGAATTGAAAGCGTAAAAGCCTGCTTGCCAATAGGTAAGCAGGCGAAAGTAAATGAAATTTGAAGTGTGAACAGTTTAAAAACAAACTCAAAGTTCTTTTTCTGAATTTAAACTACTCTTAATTGCCTGCTGCTTAACAAGTGTATTGCGGCGGTCAAGCTGTTTACGGTTTCTTCAAAATTACCAGTTTGAGCAATTGCGGCGAGGTTTTCTTTGAGCCGTTCCTCCAACTTAATCAATTGATTGCTTATTCCAATTACGTTTTGGATTGCGTCGGTTTGTTTTGTTATGCTGGATTGCAAGAGAGTCAATGCGGCGATATTTTGTTGAATTGATTTTACAATTGTTTGTGCTGAATCTTTTGAGGCGTTTAATACTTCTGCGCCGGATTCGGCTAATCTATCGGCGTGCATCCGAATATTTTCAGCCAAAGCGTCAGCAAGAGATCGTTTTAATACTTCGGCATTTTGTTCTGTTAGTTGGTTGAAGCGTTGATTTGCGGTTGCCATACTTTGTTCCCAGATTTTTGTTTGGCGCAACGTTAATTGCTCAATTGATTCGAGCAACGTTTCCAAAATTCGGCGAAAAGCGACAATTTGACCATCGCCGCCAACTTCTGCATGTAATTCAAAACGTCCGCGAATCTCGTCATTGACCGCCTTGTCAACATCACGCAAAAGATTACTTTCACTACGATAAACAAGAAATTGCACAAAATATAATACCAAATCAAGCGCAATTGCAAGCGCAGTCGTATCAAACGCAATCGCAAGTCCGGCAGACAATATTTTACTTGATTCCTGAATCGCATTCAGATCAAGATTGCCCAACGCAATCGTAATACCGACAACAGTTCCAAGAAAACCAACCATCGGAATTGCCCAAAGAAAAAGCCGTACCAAACCATAACTTGAATCAGCTTCATTGACGTCTTCGTCCGCAAGATAACGAAGTTCGTCGTCCAGTTCGTTGGCAGTTCCATCGCGATTAATTAATTCCAAAATCTGCCGCAAACGACATGAGCGTATTGTTCGTCCATAAATTTTCTCATACGAATCAAGCTGCGCAATAAAATTACCAACCTCGTCAATACGCGATTTACGCATTTCACGTTGACCGAGCAACACCCCATGACGCAATTTGGTTTTTTCGATTTGTACGGTAATAAATTTTATTATCATCGCAGACAATCCGGCAAAAAACATTATCACCGTGTAATACTCAATCGGATGCGAAGCACAATAACGAATAATAAGTTGATTATTAATAATGCCGTTATGTATTGCGGTATAAAAACAAAAACTAACAATACCGCCCCACAATATCGGCGAATGCACAACACGACCAATCAACGACCCTGAACGTTTCACAATAAATCCACTCCTATCAATCTCCCGCCAAAATTTAATTTGGCAGGTTGGAATTGTTTGAATATTAAACGGAAGAAAAGTTTAATTTATCTCCGGTTTTTGCGCTCCCGTTTGTAAAAAATAATTATTAGACCTTTTCTCTAACCTAAAAATACATCAACTCAACAAAAAAACTACAACGAAAAACCGACTTTAACTCCTCCGAGACCACCCCTAACCCCTCCGAAGAAGGGGAATTATTCGCCTCACTCGGAGGCGTCTTCTTATTCCCCTCCTTCGGAGGGGTCAGGGGTGGTCTCCTACAGGTTAGCGAAAAGATCTATTAGACCGTTCACACTTTAAATTTCCTTTGCCGCCGTCTGATTACATATCCAAAAGCAGGCAAACTTTTACGCTCTTGAGCACAATCAATTTATAGTACGAACAGTATAGAAGTCCTCTCAATTACAAAAATATTCATTTGTAATCGGCGGAAAAATTAGAATAATCCATAAAATCGTTAATTTTTTACAAAACTCCACTCAAATTGCCCAAATTAAATTTTATTGAAAATTAATTATTTTGATATGTTTTATACACTTGTTCAAACAGGTCAAAATATTCTTTTGCTAATTTGCTGTGTGTGAAATTTTTTTGTACTGATTGACGGGCATTTTCTCCGAGGTTGTGTCTTTGAGTTGGGTCAATTATTAAACGTTTTATTGCCGCCGCAAGTTTTTGCGGATCATTCGGCTGAACAAGTATTCCGTTGTAGCCCGATTCAATTTGTTCAGGAACTCCGCCAACTTGGGTTGCAACAACCGTCACGCCGGATGCCATCGCTTCAAGATTGACACAAGGAAACCCCTCCGTCCGCGACGATTGCACAAATATATCAAAACAAGGTAAAAAACGATCAAGCTCCAATGTAAAACCAACCATCTTAAATCTATCAGCTATTCCCGCTTCATCTATCCGTTTCTGCAATGTTGCTCTGATAAATCCTTCGCCAAAAAGTACCAAACCAAACGGTAATTTTGTCATCTTGGTGCCGCAATTTTTATTTTTGCAAATTTTTTCATTGGTGTTATTATTTTTTTCTTCAGCAACCAAAATTTTGACCGCATCAATCAAAACATCATATCCCTTTTCAGGACTTAACCTGCCGGCAGCTCCAATTAATACTTCAGGCAACTCATCAAAATATCCAATTAAACGTTCCATATATTTGTTGCCTGACTCGTCCAAAAAGATTTTTGAATTGCCATTCCAATCATACGCAACATTAAATCGCTCAACATCAATTGCGTTGTGAATCACAACAACACGTTTCCAATTTGTACCCGTTTTTATTACTTTATCCGCTTGACCTTGCGATACGCAAACTACTTTATCCAAACGATGATGTATCCATTGATCAATACGTTCATAAATCGACACTTTCCAATCTTGCCACGTCCAACCATGTGAAACTCCCACAATCGGTATCCCCACACGCCTAGCCGCAAGCCAACCCAGAAAACGCGACTTATGACCATGCGCACAAACCAAATCAATCCCGCTACGCCGCAAAAGGTTTATCACATCAAATAACGCTCCAAAAAAATCCGGTACATCACGGTCAATAACATAACCAGCTAAATTAGACTTGCGCACCTCTGCTAAAAATTGCTCGCAATTACCATTTTCCCGAAACGTCGCAATCACACTCTCAACATCAAAACCACTCTCAATCTGAGACTTAACAATATCCAAAATCACCCGCTCAGGTCCGCCCAAAAATGGCGACGCCGTTAAATGTAATACTTTCATAAATAATTTTTTGTAATTGACTACTTTAGAACGCTGCGTTTTGTCTGATTAGTTCCTTTCCCTAACCAATTTCTCCTAAATAATTGAATCCCGCAACTGCGTAGTTACTTTATTTTCTGTAGAGCGGAAGATACCTGTACGGCGTTTCCAGAATTAATGCTGCCAACGCAGTATTTAACAAACGTCCGCCTTTATCACAATAGCTGTCAGGAAAATGCCAACTACCTGCTTCATGACCGTTTTTTGATTGAGTTTTTACAAGAAAATCACGCAACTTGCCATACCAATCCGACCAATAAGATTCACCATAATGATGCATCAATAACGTACCATAATAAGCATAATACAAATTGCAAGTGAAATCACCATTTGCCGTCCGTAACGGCCCACGTTGCGCAATAATCCTAACTCCCTCGTCAAGCTCCACCAACCCTGGCTCCCACGACAAATACATTCTTAACAATAATCCAGTTGCATTACTTGTCCATACAGAATCTCCGCCATTGCCGCGTGGTTGTTCTGACATTGGTAAATTGTAATTAATCGGTAAATAATTATACTCCCGACCGCCATTGTAACTAACCGAATCAAGAAAATCATTCACCTTGTAAAAGACAATTCCCGACGTACTTAAATTTGCAATTTTACCGCTTTTTAACGCCATCACTTGCCAAGCCGTAACCGAAATATCTCCCGACTCATTCGGTTTGTAACGCCAACCGCCGCCAACCCGATCTTGCGCATTTTCAATAAATCTTAACGCATCTTGCGCCTTAATCCGCAACACATTTTTCCGCGAACTTTTCTGCATTGCCGAAGCCTCGCACAACGCTATTGTTGCTATGCCGTGTGAGTACATGCCTTCAAGCCCATGATTCAACGCACCGCCTAAATCCGTATCAATCGTATGCGTTACCAAATAATAAAGCGCATCCTCAACTACTTTTTGATACTTGTTAGTCGGCGATTTCTCATGCGTATAACCCGCACCAAGAAACGCAAGCGTAACAATCGCAGTTGCCGCAACACGACTCCGATGCGTACCAGAATTACGACAACGTCCACACGACTCACTGAAATCAAAACTCCAACTCCCCGATTGATTGCTTGAACTCTTGTCCTGATGCGCCGCAAACCAAGCCAACGCCGCCTCAACCGCATCTTCACCACGTTTACCGTCTGCACCGCCGGTCAATCGATTTCGCGACTCATTGCTACGATCCCCAATTCCGCCGCCAAATTGAAAACCGGAACGTTCACGACTAGAACCGCCTATTTGTTGTTTGATGTCAATTGAAGTTTCAGACGGCAACTCAATAACCGAACTAGTTGTAGGTTCAAGAGGTTCATCCTGATTTGTTATAATTTCATATTCAACTGCATGATTTTTCTGTTGTTCTTGAGGCGATGCTGAATCGCCGCCGCTCGCGTTTTCTTTTGACGGCGTGACCGGTTCAACAAGCGTAACTTCCGGTTCAGACACAACCTCAGACTTCACAAATTCTCCGGTTCTCACAAGAACATCCAACAAACCATCCTCAAAAGGCAACGGGAAAAAAAGTAAAGAAAGCAAAAAAAACAAAATCAAATGAATCAGAACACTAACAATTGTCGCCAAACGATCAAGAGAAAAAAAACGCTTGCCCAAACAATGAAGCAACAAACCAATCACTCCAACTCCCCTGCCGCCGGAACGTTTACCAACTAAATAAACAACTTCCGAATCAAGAATTCGAATCCTAGGTTTTGCCCATTCAGGAAAAAAAATCTGTTTTAAGAAATGTAAAATATCGTAAATCCGCACAACAAAATACCAAAATATTTTTTGAAATAACTGCTGAGAAATTCTAATTGTTCACAATTTAAATTTCATTTGCCGCCGCTGATTACCTACGGAAAGCAGGCTTGTATGCTCTTGAGTTACGCAACTTATTTATTTGACGGACAGTTTAACAAAATTATTTGACCGGCAATACTTGCGGCATAATCAGATAAACTTTAGGCGTAGTCAAATCACTAATCGTTTCAGTTCCTATCGGATTTACAGACGAATTACTTTCGAGTAATTTTTCTAAGAAAACACTTTTGGGCTTGAACTTGAATACTTTCATATCAAATTCGCTGACGCCTGCTAAACTTATTGCTCTGTCAATTGCATCGTCAATATAACCGATTTTGTCAATTAGTCCGTTTTCTTCCGCTTCCATTGCATTGTAAACCTGACCTGTTGCAAGTTTATCGAGAAGTTCGGGCGATTCTTCAAAATTCTTACGTCCATTCCGAATAACCGCCTTAAACTGCGCAAAACTCTCATCAACTAATTTTTGCCAGACTTTGCGTTCCTCTTCACCTAGCGGTTTAGTGATGCTGCCCATGCCTTTCAAATGACCGCTTGTAATGGGCGTAGATTCAAATCCGATTTTTTGACAAAGAGATGCGGCATTGAATAAGGGTATAATTACTCCGATTGAGCCGGTTATAGTAGTTGGTTCGGCGTAAATTTCGTCACCTACCATTGAGACATAATAACCTCCGCTTGCCGCAATTGCTCCCATACTTACAACAATAGGTATATTACGCGCCGCCTTCATTTTTTTCATCAAATACAAATAATAATCGCTTCCGCTAATCGTTCCGCCAGGCGAATCCACTCGTAAAACAACTGCTTTGATGTTGTGGTCGTTGTTTATCTGGCGAATTTGTTTTGCAATGTAGCCGTCTTCATTGGTAGTAATTACACCTGAAATTGTCAGAATAGCTATTTTATTTGTAGATTTGTAATTGCCTTTGATAAATTTTTCACTCAGCAACGTTTCTTTTTGTGCAATTTCTTCGGACATTGTTGCTCCAATTACGGCGAGGACGACAATGAGCAAAAAACAGCAAGCAAAAAAAATCGCAAAATTGACAATAGATTGCAGGAGCAACGAACCGCAGCCAAAAGTTCGTTGTTGCGGCAGGTGAATATAAATCGGCGGAATATTTTGTCCGTTTTGGTTTGGTTGATTTGGCTGGTTTCCTTGAACGCCGTAAATTTCATTTGGATTTGTCATGATAATAATTTAGTTGCAATTTGTTGAACGGTTAATTGTTTGTTTGTTTGTAAGTTATCAATAATAGACCTTTTCTCTAACCTAAAAATACATCAACGCAACAAAAAACCGCCTTTAACTCCTCCGAGACCACCCCTAACCCCTCCGAAGGTGGGGTCAGGGGGGTCTCCTACAGGTTAGCGCAAAGGTCTAATGCTCAACCCTCTTTAATTTCGGTTTAATATTTTAAGTTGACGTAAATTACAAAAGAGCAATTGGGGACATGATAAGCAGGAACACTATAAGTAAAATGAAAATTCAAGTGTAATTAGTGTAGCTTGATTATAGTCTATTGCAATCGGATAAATTTTTAAATTCTTTGTTGTAAGAACATGGTTGCCGATTCGATCATGTTACCAAAGGGTCAAAGATTGTAAGATATTTTTGCGGGAAGTCAATGTCCCTAATTCAAAATCGCCAACCCGCTATACTGTTCGTACTATAAAATTGCGAGGCTCAGGAGCGTAGAAGCCTGCCTCACAATAGGTAAGCAGGCGGCGGCAAAGAAAATTTAAAGTGTGAACAGTTTAAAACGGACTTGATCAATAAGTAAACTTATACACGTTACCAAAAATTTAAGCGTAAATAGATTAAAAATAATCTTGATTATTTGTGGGGGCTTGTGTGTAATTGTTAGGTTGTTATACTTTGAAATTAGTGTGTCGCGTGTTATTTTGTTCAAGGTTTGGATAAACCAGTACACTGCTCGTACTATAAATTGCGGGATTCAAGGGCGTAAAAGCCTGATTTCCGAAAGGTAAACAGACGAAGGTAAAGTAAATTTAAAGTGAGAACAGTTTAAATACTTGATTAATTGCCCGACACAATAAAATCTGACTGCAAAGTTGAGTTACAATTTATTTTTTAATTGTTCCTTTTTTTTAATTTAAATTGTTCCCATTTGAATTTCGGCAATATCCGAACCGGTGATATGTTTGGAGGTTTGGAAGTAATGAAGTTTTAGATGAGTTCGGTGTAACTAATGATTTATTTTATCAAATGTCAAATTACATTTTTAATTTAGTTTGGAGTGTGTTATTTTTTGTTGTGATGATTTTTTATCAACCGGTGCTTTTATTAGCTGAAGAAGGTGGTGGAGATTCATCGGAACCGGGTTGGGTGTTAGCTTATGCGTTGGTGCTTTTTAGTTTGGGCGCGGCTATTACGATTTTGACAGTTCGTTTAGCTGGTCGATCCGATACTGTTTTCACCGAAAGCGAACTCGCAGCAAAACGCGAAGAAGAAATCAAGAAAATAACAAATCATTGATCAATTTCCTATTCCCAAATTTAAATCCGTTAGCCCAATCATACGCACAATAAATTTGTGAATTATTTTAAACTGTTTACGCTTTAAATTTCGTTTACCTTCGCCTGCTTACCTACCGAAAGGCAGACTTTTACGTTTTTGAGTCACGCAATTTAATAGTACGAACAGTATATGTCACCCATCTTTATAATTGAAGTATGTATGATGGCAATTTCTAAAAACCTATTTTTGACAGAATTATCGAAATTTTCAGGATTGACAAGTTTAGACAATAAATTTATTTTATCCACGAATTGGCACAAATTTGCACAAATTATTTAATTCGTGATCTTTCGTGAAAATTCGTGGACAAAATGAGTTTTTAGAAGTTACCTGATGTGATTTGCAAATAGATTTTTAGGTTGTTCAAGTATTAATTTTTACCGTTCTTTGCGGTGTTTAAATTTGATCTGAAATTTTATGGACGAACAATATACCGAAATAACCAGATTAGCCGGTGGTCTTGCGCATGAGATAAAGAATCCTCTATCGACTATTCGGCTTAATATAGAGTTGTTATCGGAAGACCTTGAGCAGATTGATTCGCCTCAATCGCGTCGGGCGCAACAACGAATTAAAGTTGTGCAGAATGAGTGTCGGCGTTTGGAGTCGTTGCTTGATGATTTTCTGCGTTTTACTAAGGCAGACAACCCCGAACTTCTTCCGGGCAACGTAAATAACGAGATACAAGACATAATTGAATTTTTCCGTTTGAAGGCGAAAGAGTCGGAAATAGAAGTGATTGCGTATCTTGCAAGTGATCTTCCGTCGGTGTTGATTGATCGCGGATTGTTCCATCAGGCAATGATAAATTTATTATTGAATGCGTTGCAGGCAATGCCTAACGGCGGTCAACTTATGATCAGTACAAGAGCGGGCGGCAATGAGATTGTAATAGATTTGATTGATACGGGAATGGGAATGGATGAGAAAACGCTTGCCAATTTATACAATGCATTTTATTCGACAAAAAAAGGCGGAAGCGGTTTAGGTTTGGCTACAACTCAAAAAATCATCAAAGCACACGGAGGAACAATATCTGTGCAAAGTGAACTAAATTGCGGAACAAAATTTACAATCACAATTCCCAGTTTACCAAGACTAGCAGAAAAATAAAAAACGGTAAATATTCTGTAGAGACGCAATGCTTTGCGTCTCTATGTTGTTTCCTAAATAAACATAAAAATCTACCGATTTAACGAAAATTTTATATCTTCCGCGGAATAGTTGCATGAATTGTTATCAATATTATCAATTTTTTTCGCATGTATTAGCAAAATATTAAATAGTATTTTTAAATTTTATGATTACACCTAAAACGCTTAAAGGTTTTCGTGATTTTTTGCCGGAGTTTATGTTGCCGCGAGAGAATTTGATAGAGCGGGCAACAAAAGTTTTCAGGTCTTATGGTTTTTGTCCGATAGATACGCCTGCGCTTGAATATCTTGAGATACTGCAAGGTAAAGGCAGTGAAGAAACGGATCGGCAACTTTATAAATTTGAGGATCATGGCGGCAGAAAAGTTGGTCTTCGTTTTGATTTAACGGTTCCTCTTGCGCGTTATGTTGCGCAACATTTTTCTGAGTTGACGTTCCCTTTTAAACGTTATCATATCGGCAAGGTTTGGCGCGGCGAAAACACACAAGCGGGACGTTACCGTGAATTTATGCAATGTGATTTTGACACAATTGGGACGAAATCAATTGTATCTGATATTGAGATTACGCTTATAATAAATGATCTGCTTGAGCGGATTGATTTGAAATCGGACAACAGTTTTACTCGTTTTAAGATTAGGGTGAATAATCGTAAAATATTGACTGGTTTGCTTGACAAAAATAATATTTCGGACAAAACAACTAATTTGCTCCGCGTGCTTGACAAGCTCAATAAAATTGGCAAACAAGCTGTATCAAATGAGATGGTGGAGGTTGCGGGAATAACTTCACGGCAAGCGGATCAGATATTGGAATTTGTATTGTTAAGCGGTTCTAATGACGGGATGCTTTTATCGTTACAAAAAATGTTGTCCGGCAATTTGATTGGTGAAGAGGGAGTTGCGGGTTTAGCGGAATTGGTTGGGGCGGTCAATGCAGCGGGGATTCCGGCGGAGCGGGTCGTGATAGATGTTTCAATTGCGCGTGGTTTGGATTATTACACCGGTACAATTTATGAGACGTTTCTTGACGACTTGCCGAATATTGGTAGTGTTTGCAGCGGCGGACGTTATGATAACCTGGCATCAATTTATACAAAGCAGGAGTTGCCTGGTGTTGGAGGTTCTTTGGGGCTTGACAGGTTGATTTCGGCGATGGAGGAACTTGGGATGATTGAGAAAATATCGACGCCGGTGAATATATTTATGCCGTATTTTGTGGAGGGACGTTTGGGTGATTATTTAACGTTTTTGCGCAAATTGAAATTGAGTGGTATTGGAGTTGAATTTTATCCTGAATCAAAAAAAATCGGTCAACAGTTAAAGTATGCAGACAAACGCGGATTTCGTCTTGTAATTATTATCGGCGAAGATGAATTTCAAAAAGGAACTTGTCAAATCAAAGACTTGCGAACCGGCTATTCCTCCGAAATTTCTCAAGTTGATGCTGCTGACAAAATAAAAGAATTTCTCTAGTAGATTTTTTCGTAATTATTTAGCTGCGGGATTCAATTGTTTAGGGAAGGGGGCAGTGGTTTCAAGTTAAGCATTCCGATTTTTAAATGAATATTTGAAATATTTTTTGTCCATTTCATACGTTTTACCCAATATCAATAGACCAGTTTTGCTAAACAATCAATTTTCACCAAAGTCGCTATTGTTAAGGCAAATAATCATACCAACCATCGCAAACAAATAATTACTTAAACGACATAACGTCTGTTATAATCAAATATTAACGCTTAACTTAAAACTACCGGGGAAG
Organism: Planctomycetaceae bacterium; assembly: GCA_031282385.1. Lineage (GTDB taxonomy): Bacteria > Planctomycetota > Planctomycetia > Pirellulales > Thermoguttaceae > WRKP01. The sequence goes on from JAITDV010000396.1 coordinate 16,682, forward strand.
GGGGTTGAGGTTAGGAACGAGGCAGGCAAAAACACATCGGTCTAAAGGGAACTTTTATACTGTTCGTACTATATACCTTTTCGCTAACCTGTAGGAGACCACCCCTGACCCCTCCGAAAGAAGGGAATAATTCCCCACCTTCGGAGGGGTTAGGGGTGGTCTCGGAGGAGTTAAAGGCGATTTTTTGTTGTAGGTTTTTTGTTGTGTTGATGTATTTTTAGGTTAGAGAAAAGGTCTATTAGAACCGTTCGGAAAATTATGTTGTAAATCTTTGTTGTAAATCTTGTAAATTCAGTTTATCTTGCCGTAATAACATTCAAATTAGATTGTTAAAAATTATCTAACAATCAAATTTTCGTTAGTTTATGTAATTATTCAAGGTATATCTTTTTTATGATCAATACCGGTATATCATAATTTATCCGACTGGTGTATAATTATCGCCGTAATTGTATTGGCAGGTATTTGCGGCGGAATTTTTTAGAATGTTCACACTTTATTTTCTGTGATATGTGCGGGCTTACCTATTGGAAGTCCGTATTGATTTTTTGTGCTATTGGTAAAAGTGTGTTCGGTATATTTTATGGCAACTTCTAAAAAAATATGCAAAATCAAGTTGCTGGAAGTTACATTATTGTTTTTTAGTTTTCATAGTTTAATTTAACCATTTATTTATCGTAACGATAATTGCACAACGTTAATGTCCTATATTTTTGTTACACAACCATCAGAATTACGTGATCTTGTCTGGCGGCTGCGGGACGTACCGGCGATAGCTTACGATACGGAATTTATATCAGAAGGGCAATATTCTTCTCTTCTTTGTCTTGTACAAGTTGCGGCAGGCGGAATTCACGCAATAATTGATCCGCTTGCAATCGGAAATCTTGACCCGTTTTGGAATCTTATTTGCAATGGAGATCGCGAAGTTATAGTTCATGCGTGCCGTTGTGAAATGGAGTTCTGTCATCGTGCAATAGGCGTTTTGCCAAAACGTCTTTTTGATGTTCAATTGGCGGCGGCATTTACGGAAGCGGAGTATCCTATTGGATTTCGTTCTCTTCTTGACCGGACGCTGCATATTGATCTGCCCAAAGAAGAATCACGTACCGCATGGAATAAACGCCCTTTGACCGCACGCCAAATCGAATACGCAATCGGAGACGTACTTTATCTTGAACAAATCGCAGAGATTTTAAAACAACAATTGACAAACTCAAATCGTTTGCATTGGTATGAGTCTGAAATCTCCGAAATGCAATCGCGTCTTGTTCACGATTTTACAAATGTGCGTTGGCGTCATATTTCAAAAGCGTCGTCGTTAAATTCACGCGAGCTTGCAATTTTACGTGAAGTTTGGATATGGCGTGATCAAGTTGCGCGCAAACGTAATTCTCCGCCGGCGCGTTTCTTGAGAGATGATTTATTGATAGAACTTGCCCGCCGTAAAACAAGCGATCC
>JAITDV010000400.1 GCA_031282385.1 Planctomycetaceae bacterium
GCCTCCGACCGAAGCCGAATGAATAATTCCCCTCCTTCGGAGGGGTCAGGGGTGGTTTCCTACAGGTTATCTAAAAGGTCTAATGATAATGCGGATGAAACAAGAAATAATTTGTTGGAAGACTTATTGAAATATGATTTCTCGGCAAGTCCGGGAATTAAATATGTTATCGACAATGGAGTGTTGAGCGGCATAGATAGAATAGATAAACGTTTCGATTCTTTACAGCTACAACTTGAAGAATTACAAAATGAAGTACAATGATTGCCGCATGAATCCGAATCTCGCAGCCAAAAGAATTAAGGCAATTTCTAAAACCTATTTCTTGACAGAATTATCAAAATTTTCAGAATAGACAAGTTTAGACAATAAATTTATTTTATCCGCGAATTTACACGAATTTGCACAAATTATTTAATTCGTGATCTTTCGTGAAAATTCGCGGACAAAATGAGTTTTTAGAAGTTCCCTATATTGAGTTGAAAAAGTTTAATTTGACCAATTACCGATGTCATCTTCTGTTCCATCTTGTCCGTCTGGACCTACTGACCAGACGTCGAAATCTTTTTTGTGTTGACCGGGTGAAATGTAACGGTATTCATTTTGCCAAGGATCCGCCAGTTTTAAAACCTCAACGTAAGGTCCGCCCCATTTGTTGGGATCAACTCCCGACGGGCAATCGGCTAAATCTTGCAAACCGGAAGGATGTCTGCCAACATTTACATTGAACAATTTAATTGCCGTAGCAAGAGTTGAAATATACATCTGAGTTGTTTTCTTTTTACTATTTTCAAGATAGGTACCATAAGCCAACACCGCACTTCCCGCTATCGATAAAATGATAAAAAGCACTATCATTACTTCAACAAGCGTGAAACCTGTTTTATACTTACGACCTTTACTCGACATCTGAGTTTCTTTAAAGTTTCGTTTCATATTCTTAATACTTTTGGTTAAAGGTTTAAATTGCTCACTTTAAAAATTTTAATCTGAATTTGTTTTTGAATTAGTTAAATTTTTCAAAGTGAAATTGGTTAAAAAAAACACTGCTGCCTATTTTATTTTGTAACTTTGCAATAATCCAGTTATTCAGTTACTTTGGAATAAATAATTATTTAAACTGTTCACACTTCTAAATTTTCCTTTATATTATCCTGCTTGATCTATCAGCAAGCAGGCTCTTGAGTCTCGCAATTTATAGTACGAGCGGGATACTGTCTGCAAAAAAAGTGAGCTGATAATTGAATCGAATTGTATGTTCAACAATATGTCGTAAAAATTGTTTTCCTTAAAAAATTATTTTTCTTAAATTCAAGCGTAATTCTGCTATTGATTATTTTGAGTGAATCCAGAGAAAATCACAATTATTTTCGTTATGTATCGATTGTATCGGTTATATGGTTCTAAAAAATCGAATTAATTACCTTCCATTGCAATTTACTGCCTTTTTTAGAGCTATAATGACGATGTCAATGTACTCAGTGTTTGCGTGGAAGTCGTTTTTCTGCGCAACAAATTTCCACTCACTTAACTAAAAATAAAGGAGAGTAATTCAAAATGAAATGTCGAATTGTTTTGTCCGTCCTTGCAATTGCCGTAGTTTTTGCAATTTCTTCAACTGCGGAAGCCGGTATGTTTGGTCGGCTATCCCACTTTAGGAGTTGTGCGCCTTGTGTTGAAGTACAAACTTGCGAGCCTTGTCAAGAAGTAGTTGCAACTCCATGCGAGCCGATTTGCGAACCATGCCAACCTTGTGGTGATTGTTGTAATGTCAGGCCTTTCCGTCCGTTCAGCCGGTTTGTTACCGCTCTTCGGGAAAGGATTGCGTTGCGATGCCATCAACTCCACGATTGTTCACCTTGTGCAGAGGTTGTTTGCGAGCCGATTGTTTGCGAGCCGTGCCGTGAAGTTGTTGTTGAACCGTGCCAGCCTTGCGAGCCAACTTGTGAAGACCCTTGTGTCAGACCGGGCTTTTTTGGGCGTTTGAGATGTAAACTTGCTGCGTTGCGTCCGATTCGCGGTTGTGAACCTTGCCAACCGGTGTGCGAACTTAATCCCGTATGTGAACCATGTCAACCGATTACTCCATGTGTTCCTTGCGTTCCGCACAAATAGTTTTATAAACTTGTTGAAAATTTGGCTGTTTGACTGCGATTTGTCAAATATTAAATTTTGCAATATTGCTGTTCAAAAGTCACGCACTGCATTGATATACTGTTCGTACTACAAATTGAGCGACTCAAAAGTGTAGAAGCCTGCTTTCCAATAGGTAAGCGGGCGGCAATGGGAATTTAAGTGTGAACAGTTTAAACCCAAAATTCTGTGCTATTAAACTCTCGCGCAAAAACCGTTTTTAATTTTTGCTCAAACGAAAAACGAAAATTAGGTTTTGCGAAAGTATTTTTACACAGATTGATTATCAGGAATGTGCGGGTCATCAGGAGTATCCCCTTTATCCAACTGAATTCCATTAAAACTGTTGATCACGAATTTCGTACAACTACGAAATCGCAATAGGAAATAACAAAAGGAACGGGTAACAAAATGTAAGCAAGCAGCAATTAATTATTAAAACTAAGGTTTAAGATTAAGTTGCTTTTTCTCCAACACACCATGCGGTAATCACTTGTGGTTACCGTAATGGTGTGTGTGTTTGTAATGTTTAATCCGAAATACAAACGAATTAATTAGCTTGATATTACTTTAGCAGCTTATCAAAATCAATTCCTTTAAGATCAATAACCGAAATCGTGTGCGGTGCATTATTGTCATCTAAGTCAATATTGGCAACATAAAGTTTATCGCCCCGCAAACACACTTCCGAACAACGATCAAGCGCGCCGTTTTTCTTTTCATTTGGATTTGGATTGGGTTTATTCTTTGCAATCAGCACGGTTTTTCCATTTGCCGGATTTGAGGCAAGCACAGCGTTACCAACATAATCAGCAAAGAAAATGTAACCTTGAGGGCAAACTTTAAGACCATCTACACTTTCATTTAAGCCGCTTTTTGAAATATCAATATTTTTGTGTGATAATACTTTATCGCGTCTCAATTCAACTTCGATAATTTCCTTGTCGCCAAAATTAGCAACATAGAGAGTTCCTTTTTTTGACAACCCAATTCCATTAGCTCCAACTTTTTGTGCGCCGTTACGATCTTTATCTGTTGTTTTGAAACTAAATATAAAATGTCTGTCTTTGCCGTAGGGTAAAACATGAATTGGAGTTAATTCTCTTCCGTAGCTTCGTGCCATTGAAAATTCTTCTATACCGAACCTAAATACTCCGCTGGTCATTGGCATTTCTGTGATTGATGGATCAATTTGAGTTTCGGCAACATAAATTTTGTTATTATAAATTTCCAACCCGTTTGCCTGTACAATTCCTGTCACAAGTACTTCTGCCCGAACAGGTTTACCGGCTTTGTGAATCACACGTAATATACGGGATTTATGATTGGGGTTACCGCCGAGACATTGACTGTCTGCAACGTAAAGATGACCATCGGGACCAAATGAAATTCCGAGCGGCGTAACTCGTCCGGTTTCTGGATGCGCCGGCAATTCAAAGTATTTTTCTACTTTGTCATCTGCGTTGATTTTTAATAGCCACGCATTGCCTTTGTCGCCGATTACCGGCACGGCAAGAATTATGTCGCCAGTGGATGGATTGACTGTCATTCCGTCGGGATGTTTTTGACCATCGGGCAAAACTATGGCTTTGAAGGGTTTAGTGAGTGGTTCGGCTGCGTTGGCAAAAAACGGCAATGCTAACAAGCAAACGAACAGTGGAAGAATTCGAAACAACTTCTTCGTTTTCATAAAATTTTCTCCTACAATTTTAGAGGTTAAAGTTATTGGTTTTTAACGTTAGTGGACAAACCGGATTCAAAACTTTTCATTTTGGAAACTAGCTTTTGAAACGATCAAAAGATAATCAATCAAAATAATTTTGTATTTATTCGTTGTTGGATGCAATAATGCAATTTTCTTATCTACAAATAATGTAGATATTTCATTATCAAACCATAACTGAGCAGTTACTAATTATTCACTTTGAATCTGGTACGATTGGTTTAGGGAAATTTATATACTGTTCGTACTGTACTGCCTGCACTATAATTTGAGAGACTCAAGAGCGTAATTTAGTACGAACAGTATAATTATTTTTTCGTTTTCATTTCGCGGATGATTAATTTTGTGAAAATGATTTTATTTCCGTGATCTTGCAACATGATGAAACCGCTTTTATTTTGGGCAAAATCTTCGGCTTTTGCGTATTTACTTTTTGTGAATGCTTTTTTCCAATTGTCGCTATTGAGGTTATATTCGAGTACTTTTTCGCCGTTGAGCCAATGTTCAATGTGTTCATCTGCGACAATAATTTTGCCTGAGTTTAGTTGTTCGTGCGGGTTGAGTTTTTTGTTTTTATTTGCGGCGAGGATGCTGTAGAGTGAGGCGGCGGAATTTTTTCCGTTGTTGTTTTTTCCCTCGCGGTTATTTTCGTCGTCGAGGATTTGGTATTCGCAACCCAACCAACTGAAATTATCGTTTTGATTTACAGTTGCGCCGATTTTTCCGAAGTCTTTAAGTTTGTATTTTATTCCGCTGTTTCCGCCTTTGCTGTTTATCCATTCGAATTCGAGTATGAAATTTTCGTATTCTTTTTTTGACACGATATCTCCGTTGAGGTGATTATTTTTTGAACCTCCACAAATTAATTTTCCGTTTTCGTTTGTCCATTTTCCTTTTGGTTCTTTTCCATAATATGTAGTCCAACCTTCGAGATTATTTTTCTGGATAAGCGAAACCGGTTCAGAAACTTCATATTTGTCGAACAACCATTTGAGACTGTCGTTGTTTGGTTCTGTTGCGGAGATCAATTTTGGGCTGGGCAAAACGGACAAGATTAAAATTATTGATGCCAATATTATTTGTGCAAAAATAATTCTAAACCGAGTAGGGTTATTTAGAATTCGGCAGAACAAGTACAATAAAACGGAGTTGTTGGTAAGTAAGTTTGAGGAGGTTAATGAAAAGTTGTATGTGAGTGGGTTAAGGTTGTGATTTAACGTTGCAATATTTTCGATTTGTTTTTTTGTTTGAATTTTTTTCATTTTTTTGAAATTATGTGTTTGGTTGAAATTTGATATTGTACATGCGTAATCAAGTGTACAGACAAGTCAGAGAAAGAATCAGCACGAAGAGGTGAGTATTCTATCAAACCCAAAAAACAAATCAACAACCCCAAATATCACTGTAACAACATAGAGTAACGTAACTATTCAGCTGCGGGATTCAATTGTTTGTGAGAAGGGGGTATGGAGGTAGGGAATTTTGCGGTTGAATTGTTGGCAGATTTTATGCGGAATAAATTATGTATCCGGTAAGAAATATTGCTGCGTCAATTATTCCGTGACCAAGCCATGCGCCCAAAAGGTTATTGCTTCTTTGATACAACCAAGCCCAATAAATTCCGCCAATTGCTACTGCAATTGAACCTAGCGGACAAAGAATTGAACTGAATCCAAAAAAAGTATGCAATAAAATGACATGATGTGCTGCAAAACCGAGTCCCGAAATTATTATTGCAACTCTTATTCCGCTGATTTCCCGTAACTTGCCGAACACAAACCAACGCCAATAATATTCTTCCAACCCGCTATGAATAACAGCATAAAAACAACCAAATAGAAAAAATAACCGATAGTCAATCAACCCTAATTCTATAATCTTGCCGACAATTTTTTTGTGAGTAACCGAACCAACCGCCAACTCGCCGCCCAATACGCTAAAACAAAAATAATATAAAAAAAACATTACACAAAACACAACCGCTCCAAACAAAAAGCCCTCACATAAATAATAAAACTTCAACTTACTTGAAAGTTGATTGTAAGTTATTTGGTTTTGATTTTTGTTGGGCTGGAGCTTGTCTATATTTTTTGCAAACTGGCGTTCGAGAAAAAAGACAAAAAATACCGGAAGCAAAAATTGAAATAATTTGCCCAAACTATAAACCAACTTTTGAATATTGCCCGATTCGCCGGACAGCAACACAAAATAAATAAACGTTAAAAACGATGGAAAAATTAATGTAAATATCAGATATAGTAATCGAAATTTTTTGTTCATCTCAAATTTGGTTGCAATTATTCAGACGTGTGTGTTTTCTTATTGAACATATTCAAAAGCAGCAACAATTCAGTTAATTGGGCGTTGGAATTTGTTGTTTTATTTTTTGTAATATTTCGGCGGATTTAGTGTTTTGAGTTAATAGATAAATTGTAACTATTCAGTTGCGAGTATAAAATTTGACAATGTATTTCGTCCTGAAAGGGCATTGCGTAACAACTCGCCGTAACATGGCGGGACAAAATCTTGCTTTCCGATAGGTAATCAAGCGGCGGTGAAGGAAATTAAAGTGCGAACAGTTTAATAATCTTTGCGTTTGTTCAATTCGCGGACTTTTTGGTTGCTTGATGTAATTTCTCTTGGCAATTGACCAATTTTCTAATTTTGATTTTGTTGTGGTTTCATTGTTACCTCCATGTTTAAGGTTGTTGGTTTTTTTGTAAATTCTAATTTACAAAACATCAAAGAAAATGCATCTTGACAGGGTGTGAAGTAAGTCAAGACCGATTTTACACACCCTACCTTAAAGGGACAGAAAAAGGAATGTCCATAACCGCTACTGAATAGTTACATTCTTTTTTTACTTATTGCAATCAACATTACTCGCTGTCATCTGATGCATAGTCCATGAGGTCATTGTCAAAATCGTCGGGAGTTGCTTCATTGTAAAAATCAACTTTGTTCACTGTATTTTTACTATCGATAATTCCCTCCGGTTCAGGAATGTCATTCAATAAAGTGTATTCTTTCAAAGTTTTTCCCGCAAAAGGATCTGTTTCCATATTATCAGGAATAACACCGTCTCTGTAACGCCATTGTGCTTTCTGATAATTGCGAAATCCCGTACCTGCCGGAACAAGATGACCAAGTATCACATTCTCTTTAAGACCAATCAAATTGTCTGTTTTACTAGCAAGCGCAGCTTCTGTTAAAACTTTTGTTGTTTCTTGAAAACTTGCCGCCGAAATGAAGCTTGAACTTTGTACAGCAGCTTTTGTAATTCCCAACAATCTTGTTGTAACTCTTGCTTGTTCAGGTTTTTTGACTTTTGCCGGAGTTTTGCCTGCAGCGATAACTTCGTCGTTGATTTGCTCAAGATCATCCCGCAAAATTATCACATCCACTTCAAGCGACGTATCCCCAGGGTCAACAATCTTAACACACTTGGCGATTTCTTCATTCGCAGCTTTTACAAGATGCTTGTCAACCTCTATTCCCTCAAGCAACTTTGTATCTCCAGCCGATTCAACACGTACCTTCCGCAACATTTGTGAAACGATAATTTCAATATGCTTGTCGTTTATTGTTACCCGTTGACTTCGGTAAACATTCTGAATTTCACGAACAAGATATTCTTGAACTGCTTCTTCCCCTTGAATCCTCAAAATATCATGCGGCACAAGAGGCCCGTCTGTGATAGCTTGTCCTGCTTTAACGAAATCGCCGGAGTGAACTCTTAAATGTTTACCGTGCGAAATTTCGTGAATTCTTTCCGCGCCGGTTTCTTCATTGCGAATTACAATTGTCCGTTTTCCGTGCCGTTTTTCACCAAGCAAAACTACTCCGTCAATTTCTGCTATTACTGCCGGGTCTTTGGGTTTACGCGCCTCGAATATTTCTGTAACTCGCGGCAAACCTCCAGTAATATCTTGCGTTCCACTAACATCTCGCGCTGACTTGGCAAGCAACGTACCACGCTCAACAACCGCACCATCCTCAACCTCAATAATTGCTTTACCGGGCAAATAATAAAAGTCAAGTGTCTCAATTCCATTGACATCTTTCAAGTCAATTTGAGGATGCCGATCACCTTTCAAGTCGGTTACAGTTCGTCTTATTTTGCCCGTGTTCATATCTTTTTCCGAACGAACTGTCTCGCCATCAACAATGTCAACATAATGCACCTTACCAGCAACTTTAGCAAGAATCGGAACACTATGCGGATCCCAACTACAAATCGTTTGCCCTACCTCAATCTGCTGATTTTCCTTGACCAAAATATTTGCGCCAATCGGGACATTGTACTTATCACGTTCACGACTACGCTGATCAAGAATCGCAACCGCACCATTTCGCGAAAGTGAAATTTGTTGTCCGTTTGATTCGATTACTTCCAATTGGACAAATTTAACTATACCGGGATATTTCGACTTGATTTCGTTGTCCTCAACATCACGAGCAGCAACACCGCCGATATGAAATGTTCTCATCGTAAGTTGCGTACCGGGTTCACCAATACTTTGCGCTGCAATTATTCCAACTGCTAATCCCTCTTCAACTTTACGCCCTGTCGAAAGATCCATGCCATAACAACAAGCACAAACTCCAAGTTCTGCCTCACAAGTCATCGGACTACGAATCTGAATCTTATCAAGTCCAAGCTCCTCAATCTTACGCGCAATTTCCGACGTAATTAATTCGTTTTCACGTACAATAACTTCGTCCGAAACCGGATTGACAATATTTGCCCGCGAAATCCGACCGCGAATCGACTCCGCAAGACTGACTTCAACCTTTTCACCACGATAAATTACACCTTTAGTAATACCTTGCGTCGTACCGCAGTCGTCCATCGTTACAACAAAATTTTGGGCAACATCTGCCAACTTTCGCGTAAGATAACCTGAATCCGCTGTTTTAAGTGCCGTATCCGCAAGTCCTTTACGCGCACCGTGTGTTGAACTGAAATATTCGAGTACTGTAAGTCCTTCGCGGAAATTGGCTTTGATTGGCGTTTCAATTATTTTACCGTTTGGTTTAGCCATCAAACCGCGCATACCTGCAAGTTGGCGGATTTGTTCTGTACCGCCTCGCGCGCCGGAAATTGCCATCAAATGAATGGGGTTGACGTACCATTCTTGCCGTGTGTCGCTTTCGAGTTCTTTCATCATTTGTGCCGTAATATCTTCCCGCGCGTGTGTCCAAGTGTCGAGAACTTGGTTATAACGTTCCACATCGGTGATGACTCCGCCTTCATAACGCCGATAAATTTTGGCAACTTGTTTTTCGGCATTTTCTATAATGCTATGTTTCGCTTTAGGCGTAATCAGGTCGTCCGTAGAAAATGAAAGACCGCTTCTTGTACTCTCTTCAAATCCAAGACGCATCATGTTGTCGAGCAAATCAATTGTTGCCCGCCGTCCTAAATATTCGTGGCAATCGCTAATCACCGTCTGCAAACCGCCGGATTTCAAAGGATAATTGTAATAAGGCATACCTTCGCCAAGAATGTTGTTGAAAATCAATCTTCCGGGAGTTGTCTCAAATAATTTTCCTCCGGTAACTATAGGATCGTTTTTCAGCCAACGTCCTTTGGGCATACGCACCTTGATCAACGCATGAACATGGACAACTTTATGCGCGTATGCAAGCAATGCTTCTTCGCTACTTGCAAAGACCATTCCTTCGCCTTTCATTCCTGGTCTTGACATTGTAACGTAGTAGCATCCCATTACCACATCTTGCGATGGCGAGATAATCGGCGTTCCGTTGGCGGGGCTAAAAATATTATTTGTAGAGAGCATCAATGTGTGCGCTTCAACTTGCGCTTCAAGAGACAATGGTAAATGTACCGCCATTTGATCGCCATCAAAATCTGCATTAAATCCCCGACAAACAAGCGGATGCAGCTTAATCGCATTGCCCTCAACCAAAATCGGTTCAAACGCCTGAATACCCATTCGATGTAGGGTCGGCGCACGATTCAAAAGAACAGGATGATTTTGAATAACTTCTTCAAGAATATCCCATACTTCCTCATCTTTCCGTTCAAGCATTTTCTTCGCGCTTTTGATCGTGTCTGCGTGTTGGAGTTCTTTGAGCCGGCGGATGATGAAAGGTTGGAACAGTTCCAACGCGATTTTTTTCGGGATTCCGCATTGATGCAACCGAAGTTGCGGACCGACGACAATAACACTTCGCGCTGAATAATCAACTCGTTTACCAAGCAAATTTTCACGGAAACGACCTTGTTTACCTTTGATCATGTCGGTCAATGATTTCAAAGGTCGATTACTTGAACCGAGAACCGGTCTTTTGCAACGTCCATTATCAAATAGCGCATCAACGGATTGTTGCAACATTCGTTTTTCGTTACGAATAATTACATCAGGAGCATTCAGGTCAACAAGTTTTTTTAATCTGGTGTTACGATTTATTATTCGGCGGTAGAGATCATTTAGGTCGCTTGTTGCAAACGTGCCTGATTCAAGAAGGACAAGCGGTCGCAAGTCCGGCGGTATTACCGGAATTGCATCGAGAACCATCCATTCGGGTTTGTTATCGCTGTCGCGCAACGATTCGACGAGTTTGAGCCGATTGACGAGGTCTTTACGGCGTTGTTTTGATTTGGTCTCTGACATTTCAACCCGCAACTCTTCCGAAAGCGAAACCAGATCAATATCGGCAAGTAATTTACGAATCGCTTCTGCTCCCATATCGGCGTCAAAAGAGCCGATAGGATATTCTTCTTTTGCCTGACGATATTCTTCTTCGTTAATGAGTTGACCTTTTTTGAGCGGTGTATCGCCTGCATTGGTAACAACATAATCTTGAAAGTAGATAACTTTTTCGAGACTGCTTGCTCTCATTGAGAGTAAGGTCGCCAGTCGGCTTGATGCGGCTTTGAAGAACCAGATGTGGACAACTGGAGCAGCGAGATCAACATGCCCCATACGTTTACGTCTGACTCTGCTATGGGTAATTTTAACGCCGCAGCGATCACAGGTCATTCCTTTGTATTTCATGCCGCGATATTTTCCGCAAGCACATTCCCAATCTTTTTCAGGTCCGAATATTTTTTCACAAAACAATCCGTCGCGCTCTGGTCGGTAAGTTCTGTAATTTATTGTTTCCGGCTTTTTGACTTCTCCGTAAGACCAACCGCGAATATCGCTTGGTTTTGCCAAGCTGATTTTAACGGAGGCGTAATCATTAATCATGTCATACTGAAGGTCATTTGTATTCATTTTTACCTGCAATCTCCTGCAACAAATAGGATTACAGCGCGACGCCAAATGGAAACAGAACCATCCGGCTCAAAACATACGCGCCTAAAAATCGAAAGTTACACATTGTATCTCAATTTCGCATTTATGCAATAGCCTCAATCCAAACAAAAAAATCATTAAATTTCGACAGGTAAAAAAATGGCGATTTTACACACCCTATCCTGCGGGACAGAAAAAGGTCTATTATCAAAATTAATTGACAAGGAGTCCCCATTCAGATGCTCAAACGAACTCGCCGCGAACAAGTTGGCTACCATTAAAACAACAAAAAGACTTTTTCAGGGACAACTAATTAGAGATGTTCTAATTCATATAATTATTGAACGAATAAACGGTATTTAGCGGCATTTTTTTGTTTCAACTTTCCGCGAATAACAATACTGTTTGGTTTCATATCCGGCGCGGCGGTGATGTTGAGGTTGACTTCGGCGGCGTTGTTAATTGTTATGAAATTCGGTTGGTCTATTCCGTAAATCTGTAATGAAATTTTTTCCACCGGAACAACCTGCGAATCGGATTTTATTCGCAACAAATATTGTTCGGCAAACGGAATGAACGGCGAAAGATCAAATTCAAATTGACCGTCTTCGGCAACACGAATTTCTCCCGCATCTTTTTCCGGTTTATTTTCCGTTGCGTTTGCGTTCATTGGTTGGTTTGTTGTTTCACCGATGTTGAATACTGCGAAACGTTTGATGATCGGCGGATACGAAAATTCAGTAACTCGCAATCGCACCGCGTCAACTTTTATCGGCGCAAATTTTTCAATTCGCTTTTGCCCAACCGATTGACCTTGCGCTAAAATTTTCCATTGGTTATCGCTCAAACCTTCAATCTCGTATTTTCGGATTCGTTGTCCCATTGAGATTTCTTCCTGAATGATCGCATGATCAATTGAAGTTGTTTTTTGCAACCGCAACTCGACAAGCGACCCTTTGCCCGAAGTTTCCGCAACACTTTTTCCATTGCCGAACCGTCGCCGGATTTCGTTGCCGAAATTGCGGTAAAGAGTCATGTCTTTTTCGGGAATCAATCCGCTTGTATCCGGCGCCGAATTGAGCAACAATAAGCCGCCACGTCCGACGGATTGATAGTAAGTTTCCATCAGTTTATCAAGCGTTTTTAATTTATTTTCATTGGTCGTAGTCCAAAACCAAAAATGTTCCCGTAACGTTGTATCAATTTCAACCGGCATCCAAACATCGCCGTTGGGATCGCTTTGTTGTGCGGTTGCGGTTCCGGTTTTCGCGTCTTTTGACTTCAACGTGTACCAATTCGGATACGGACCAATTCCGCGCTCATTGCCAACCCAACGAATTGTCGCCAAAGGTCCCTGAAAAACCATCGCACGCGGTGAATATTTTTTGACAATATCTTCCAACGGCACAACAACACTTCCATCAAACCAGATTTCCGCTACTTGATTATTATAACGGGAAAGCACTTCTTCCCATTGTTGCCGTAGGATTTTGTTATAATTTTCCTGTGTTTCCGGATTTTTGGCTTTGCCGCCGACGCCAACGCCGTTTTTAATATCTTGGGGCGAGATGTAAAGACCAAGTTTCATTCCGCGTTTGAAACATGCTTTGGCAAGTTCGTCAAGCACATCGCCTTTGCCGTTTTTATATGGAGTATTTTTGATACTGTAATCAGTTGTTTCTGTTTGCCACCAACAAAATCCGCCGGTATGTTTTGCGACAAACAAAATCATTTTCGCGTCAAACGCTTCGGCAGCATCAATCCATTGATTAACGTCAAGTTTTTCAGGATTGATTTTTTCAAGTGGCGTGGAAAGATCGTCGTATTCATGATTTTGCCAAGTTGCCGGACCAAAATGGACAAACATGATCTGCTCCATTTCCTGCCACAACACTTGTTCCGGCGACGGCAAAACACAACGCGGATATTTCGTTTCATCAATAATCACCGCCGCCGGTTCTTCCGCAACCGCAAAATCGGCAACCTTGAAATTGAAAGATAAAAACGTTGCAAAAATCAGTAAAATTGTTGTGAGTGATTTTTTCATTTGAAAATTTTCCTTTCCAAGTCTTGTAACAAATTCGTTCTTTTTACTGTCCATTGTCAAAATCCTTTTATCCACGAATTTTCACAAATAAACACGAATAATAAATTTGTATTTATTTGTCTATAAAATGATATATGTTATTACAGCAAGAATGGTCAATCGTGCTATCAACATGGTTTTTGATTTCCATTTTAACATTGCGAACATTCCGCTAACAAAAATTAAAGTTACACCAACATCACCCCACGAATGTAACGGATAAATAAATCCACGATCAGAAAAAGGTACCAACAATTTCAATTCCCAATCAGGTAAACCTTCCGCCCCCGAAGAAACAACATCAGCCGCAAGATGCGACAAAGACGCCACAACCGCAATACATAACCATACAACAAAACACAATCCCGAATGCCCAACCCGACCCGAAAAGTTATCATCCAATCCCGAAATCTTGAACATATCCAACACACCTCTTGATACCCGCGTAATTATATCGAAACAATAATCGGCACAACCAATCAATAAACCAACCAAAATACAAACCAAAAAATTATGCCCCCAAACCCGATGCGCCTCACCAAAAACCTCCAGACTATAAATAATTGTCAACGCATCCCAATCCGGCACAACCGCACAAATTCCAGCCAACGCCGCAAGTTGCCAGCCAAAACGCCTAACCAATCCGGTCGCCAACACAATATCAACTCCCAAAAACGCATGTTCTATCGTCGTCATAATTAAATAGATAAAAATATAGCAGTTAAATTTTTAGAGTAACTATTCAGTTGATTGTTGAATTATTGTATCATTTCAATAGATTGTGTTTTGTCCAAAAATTGACACGAATTTTCACAAATTATTTATTCGCGAAAAATTCATGTTATTCCATTGTTAATTTTTTCATTCTATTTTTGTAATATTTCAGTGAAATTTTTGTTTTTAATTTCTAGCCGCGCTAGCGGCGACATCATGAACACCAAACAAGGACGAAAATTTGATAATGCCGCTGCTAGCGCGGCTTGAACAAAGGAAATGGTTTGTCTCCGGCGGTTATTCATAATGTCGTTCCTGCGGGATTTGAAATGGCAACTTAATACTTGCCCATTAATCATTCACCCTAACTTGAAAACAAAAATTTCACTGAAATATTACCTATTTTTTTATTGGTGTTTGATCTATTATCGTTTCATAATTATCGATACGACCTTGACCTGAAAGGGCATTGCGTAATAACTCGTCGCAACGCGGCGGGTTGTTATGCGCTGTCCTTTCAGGACGAATTTTTTTAATACGATTGATTGAATTTAACCCTCACTTTCGCCAACGTAATTGACACAATTTCAACACCAATAAAAAAACGATAGGATTTTTTTCGTGATCATTTGTGAAAATTCGTGAATAATTAGAGACTCATGTTACGCAGAATCTCAATTCCATCCGAACAATGGTTCCTTCCATTAGGGAATTTTCCCCATAAGGATTCCATCTTACTCCGTAGGAGTTTCCTTTGAATAACCCCCAGAGAAACTGGGAGAAGGAACGGCTAAAACTATCCTAACTCCGTAGGAGTTGCCCAAGACGAAAGCAAAGGGCAACCCTTACAGAGTTGAATCAGTTTGGTGCGTTTGTACCCCCCAGTTTCACTGGGGTTATTCAAGGGGAACGCCTACGGCGTAAAACAAATCAACGAATTGAGACTCCTCTTTTTTGAAAACTTATTTGCGCAATGTGCATAACATGAGTTAGAGATTCTCTGTTTATTATTTTGAATTCCATGTTCGTGTTTGCGGTTCTTTGGGAGTGAAGGTTAATGTTTCCGTTTTGTCGGCGAAACGCAAGCGGCATTTTGTTCCCCATGTCGGGTGAATTACTGTTTTGATTTCCTTCTCATTCCAATCAATATCCACAACGAACCCGCCACGCGCCGCCAATCCTTTGACACTGCCCGATTTCAACGCCGGCAACAACGCCGGTAAAATGTGAAGTTCCGTAATTTCGCCGTCCGGTCTTGATTGCAATAAACTTTCACCCAACGCTGAAATCATTCCCAAATTGCCGTCATTTTGCCAAGAGGAACCAAAGAATGTTGAAATCAGCGACGAATGAACTGACCGTTGAACGTGCCGATCAAACACCGCTTCCACGTTCTTTCCGTTATGCAATCTCGCCCAATTACCCGCCAACATACTGCCTTGCCACGAAGCGCATGTTTGATCAATCACTTTGCGGCGTTCCAATGTTTTACGCATTGCCTCCGCCAACTCCGGCGTGGTAATCGGTGAAATGTCCCAATCGGGATTTAACGCCCAACCATGCGCAATTTGTCCGTTGTTCGACGACGTGTCCCAATCGTCAACCCATTCCTGTAAATCGCCGCGTGTCGGACTGACTTTGTTCGGCGGTAATCGTTTCAACGCGGTTTCGATTTCTTGTTGAAATGTTTCATCCTGACCGAGCGTTTTTGCCGCTTCAATCGTGTTACGGAATAACGCCCGAACAATTTGAATATCCTGCATTGCCCCGCAAGTTGCCCAGCCGACAAAACCATCCGGTTTGCGATACTGATTTTCAAACGATGTTGCCGGATTGGTTGTCAAATAACCGTGCGCGTCTTCTTGTAACGTGTCCAGATAAAATTGCGACGCCCCTTTCAAAACCGGATAAATCTCTTCAAGAAAATTTTTGTCGCCGGTAAATCGATAATGATCGTAAACCGAATAACAAAGCCACGCACTGCCAACTTGATAAATCGCCCATAATCCTGTGCCGTTGACGGGCCAAGTTGTCCGCCAAATATCGGCGTTGTGATGGGCGATCCAGCCGCGTGCGTTGTAGAGATTCTTTGCCGTTTTCGCCCCGTCCACCGTCAACTCTTTTGTCAGCCGGACAAGCGGTTCGTGTAACTCAGACAAATTCGCTGTTTCCACCGCCCAATAATTAATTTGGGCATTACAATTCAGCGTCCAGTTGGAAGCCCACGCCGGTATTAAATCTTTGTTCCAGATTCCTTGCAGATTCATCGGTTGCGTGCCGGGTCGCGAACCGGAAATCAGTAAATACCGCCCGAATTGATAATACAACGCCGCCCATTGCGGGTCATGCTGCAACGAAAAATTCCGCAACCGTTTTTCCATCGGCAACGCCGCGCGTTCCGTCAACGGAATATCCAACTTCACACGATTAAAGAACGATTGATAATCATTAATATGCGTTTGTTTTAATTTGTCAAACGGTTTTTGCACGGCGGTTTCAAGACATTTTGTAACTTTTTCAATCAATTGCCGTATTTTTTCCGGCGAACTATCGGGATTGGTGAAAGGATCACGATAAGAATTATTGGACGTGAAATAAATTTTAACGTCGGTGGCGTTGGTGATATTGAGAGTTGCGTCGGATTTTTTCGTTGCGCCGTCGGTAACAACCTGAATCCCTTGCACAAACCTGATTCCTTTATCGTTCTCGAATACCAGATTTTTAATGCCTCTATCATAAGGATTGGCGATAATCGGCGCATTACCGGTTAAAACAATGAGATTGCTCGACGTGTCTTTCAACACCTCATATTTCAATTGACTGGTCAACGAAACATCCAACGATAACGCTTTCGGCTGACTGCTTTGCCAATGAAACACAATCACTTGATCAGGACAACTGGCAAACGCTTCCCGCTCAAACTTCACGCCGTTTTTTTGATACGATAACTTCGCAATTCCTTCCCGTAAATCCAATTCTCTTCGGTATTGCGTTATTGCGGCGTTTTCACCGTCTTGCTTTGGCGTTTTCAAAATCAAATCGCCGAGCGGTTCATAACTGCATTGCCAAGGACCGAGCATTGTCTTGTTGATTTTTGTCTGTGCTTCGGCATTTTTTCCTTCAACCAAAAGTTTTCGGATTTCCGGCAACACTTTATCATTATCGGGACGTTGCAAATTACGCGGTTCACCTGACCAGATTGTGTCTTCGTTGAGATGAATTTTTTCTTCAAAAATGTTACCGCCGATTGTTGCGCCGAGCCGTCCGTTTCCGATGGGCATGAACTCAAACCAATTTTTCGCCGGTTTGGAACACCAAATCGTATCGGAATGTTTTGGCGGCGCGGTATCGGAAATTACCGATTCGGTAATGGGCGTAATTAGTTTGCCGTTGACAAAAATACTCAGATTGTTTTTGCCGAACAGCGCGGCAATATGAATCCAAGTATTTTTCGGCAATTCTTCTTTGGAAATAAGAATCTCATCGTGATCAATGAGCCGAAGTTTTCTGCCCGGAAACAAATCAAGCAGCCAACCATCGGAACCGCCCGGTGTGATTTGGTCAAAAATTCGGCAGTTGCCGTTGTTTTTCTCGTCGAGATAAATCCAACCTTGCGCTGCGCCGTATTGTTTTCCTTGCGCGTCAATAGATTGCGGCAATGCGGTTGGATTTTTAATTTTGTTGTCATCCGGTTTTGTTTCTGCGAATTTTTTAATGGTTTCAGCGGTGAATGTTTCATCAAAGCCGAATTGTTCAATTGCGCCGGAAAAACGATTTCCGCCTGCTTGATCGGTTCCGATTTTCACGGGATGTTCCGCAAAAACAGTTGTTGTCCAAAGCAAAAATAACGCTACGGTTGTTGTC
>JAITDV010000432.1 GCA_031282385.1 Planctomycetaceae bacterium
CGGATATTAATGGGGACGGCGTTGAAATTTATTCGGTTTAGATATTTTGACCGTTTACCGCTTAAATGTTGCGGGATTTTTCGCAAACCGGAAGATTCTTTGTGGGCGGAAAAAATCGGACTGGTTGAATAACGGTGCTTTCTAATTTTTTTTCGTTTCTGGAAATTTTTATTCGCATTAAGTATTGGGAACCTCTAAAAATTCATTTTTAATCACGGAAAAACTCTGTGATCAAAAATGAATTTTCAGAGATTCCCCTCTGGAGTTATGAATTGTTTCAACAAATTGCGGAATTCCTGAAAGCTTGGGGACTGGTTGATTTCGACGGTCATATATTGACCGATATTATCAGCCCATTGACATTTTTCACGTCCGATTTGCGGATAGCCGATTTCTATCAAATGTTCTGAACCGCCACGAACAATCACGTCTGCCAGCCATTCCCACGTTCCACAAATCGAATCCTGTTTGTAACTTTTCAGAACAAATTCGTTGGCAAACGGATAGGCACGCCGAATGGCGTCGGGATCGCCGAGCAGCCACGCCTCGACTTCTTCAACCGCCAACCGAATTCCGCCGGCGGGAACCGGATTACTTTGAGAAAAAAGAGACTCCAACTGTCCATAAAATGTTTTGAAATCGCGGTAATCAAGATCAACCACAACAATCACCACCCCATTTTTACGCGGTAACGATTTCCCATACGCTCTTAATTGAATTGTTAATGTTTGAAACAGAATCGTATCCCACGGCAATGTTTTTGCGAGATGGCGCGGCATTTGTGCCATAACGCGATATTTTAGTTCCTGAATATTGACAATCCGATATTTGTTTGGTTTGCCTTTAGGTCCTAATATTTTGGGAACAAGATGTTCCAACAACAATTTACCGGAAGCATCTTCTACAAGTATTTCAAAATGCACAATAATTCTGTTTTGTTAAACTTGTTTGTTTTTTATTGGACAGTCCAAAATCAATACCGGATCATTTTAACAAATTCCGCTAACCGGACAATAGATTTTGTCCATTGTTGGGGCGGACTGAAATTGATTTCAATTGATTGCAATTGACTTTTTTCTAGCCTGCCCGAAGCACCGAACAAAATAGTCTAAACATCGTACCTATTCAGTGAATTGTGTCTCAGCGCAATTCCAATCATTGCCCTTTCAGATAGGGTGTGCAAAATCGGTCATGAAACGAAGTGCAGATTTTTCAACGTTTTTTTCTTTTAACGAAAATTCAAACAACATAAAAAGGAACATCCGTTATAAATATTAACGTCCGCCTTTGAAGAAATTTTTGAGCAAATTTGCTGCGGCATCACGGCTGCTGTTTGGCGTGTCTGGTTTTTTGACATTTCCGGAATCTTCTTTAGATTTTTCCGTTTGTTCCGGCGGATTCTGACTTTGCAACTGAGCCAGTAACTCAGAAGCGTCAATTGTTTTCGTCTCTTGATCCTGCTCACTTTCTCCGGCAGCCAAAAGCCAGTCGGCAATTTCGGCTTCTTTTTCATCCGGTTTCGTTGTTGTTGATTGAATCTCGACTGTTCGTGTTACTGCATCGCTGATTGATTCGACTTTGGGCTTCTTTTGTCCCTTAACATCAACCGTTAAATGGACAAAAAATTCCAATGGTCCGACACTCAATTTATCACCGTTTTTGAGTTCGTGTTCCATAGAAACACGTTCACCATTCAGATAAATACCGTTTTTGCTGCCAAGATCCCGAATAGCAACATAGCCGTCTTCGGAAACAACAGCACAATGGTATCGGCTGATCAATTCACTTCGCGGTTTGAGATGACAGTCATCTGCTCGACCAATAATGAATTTCGGCGCCGTAATCGGTATCACTTGTCCCGCTTTACTGCCGCTGGCAACAACTAATTGAACATCCATCGTTTCACCCTGTTTTTGTTGAATCGGTTTTCAAAAATTGATGAAGTACTCTCAATAAATTGTGCAATCAATAAATTGATTATTGTCTTCATCCGCTAAAATAAGTTCGGTAAAAAAAATATATCGTTATCCTATCGGTTACAAATAGGAAACCAACATCAGATGTTTATTCTAACGAATATCCTAAAAATAATATCATTTTGACTGACTGCCGTCATTTTAACTCAAATCGCCCAATTATTACAAGATTGTACCCGATACTCTTACTCCATGTAAAGACCTAGACTACAAATAGATTTTAAAAAAAGTTCTTTTATTTTTTACAGGTGTGTTAAAACGGGTAAATTTTTTTGGACAATCATTATATTTTTTTCTCAAAAAACGTGAAAATGAAAAGAGACCGTTACCTCGACGTACTCGATTTTACAAACTTGGCGTGGAGTAACAAGGAAAAAAGAATAATTATTGTACCGGCGGTCAGGGTTTTATAATTTTCTACTTTGTTCCAAATAGTGATGTTGACGATAAGTCCGGCGGGAATCAGTGCATTGTTCATAATGCCCAAAACACCGGCGTCAACCATTGTTGCGCCTTTATTCCACAAAAAATATCCGATTCCTGACGCCGCTAAACCAAGCCAAAGTAGAATAAACCATTGAAAAGGCGACGGATAAATTTTTTCAAAATTGCCCCAAATGAAAAACGCCGCCGCCGTAATAATAAACGCGCCAAAATGAAAATAACCGAAAATTTCTTTTTGATTGATATTTTGGTTTTTTTCAGCCACATATTTATACGCACTTTGTCCCGCCGCAAAACAGATATTGGCAACCTGTATCAATAAAAATCCTGTCCA
>JAITDV010000576.1 GCA_031282385.1 Planctomycetaceae bacterium
GGAGGGGAATAAGAATACGCCTCCGAGGGAGGCGAATAATTCCCCTCCTTCGGAGAGGAATAAGAACACGCCTCCGAAGGAGGCGAATAATTCCCCTCCTTCGGAGGGGGATAAGAACACGCCTCCGAAGGAGGCGAATAATTCCCCTCCTTCGGAGGGGTCAGGGGTGGTCTCCTACAGGTTAGCGAAAAGGTCTAATAATTCACGCGGGACAACGTCGTTTTCCAAACGGTTCTAATATGCAAATCCTTATTTGCCGAATTACCCTTAGTAGCCATAAATTCCGTTTCAATAATTCTGTATCTTTGGGGTTCAAAATATATGCCTAAATTGAGTAAGATTTAGTCATCAGCTCTTTTAATAAAAGTTGTTATAAATTTTGCAAAAGTCCAGTTTCAAGTAATTTGTTTAACAAGACCGGTACAAAATTATTCTTTATAGTTTTTTTTGGTGTTGGCAAGAATGAAAAGAATTTGGTTCAATGGTAAATTGATGATGACCATAAATAAACCGGACAATGTTGTTGTCATTGCCGGGGCAAATTTACGTATTATTACGGCAATATCAACACCTTCACCATGCGTTACAGAAAATTCAGAAAACGTGTTCAACATTGCAACCACCGTCCCAATCAATCCCAACACCGGTAAAAGCTCCGTAAATTGCAAACAGGACATTTGAATCCTATCAAGATTTTGCACGAAAAAAACACGTCGGCTGCTAAAACGCATAAAAATTGCAAATAGCTGAAATAAAGCAAGAAAACTACCATAACTAATAATCACCCAATCCAAACCGCTAATAAATTCAAAATACGAATTAAAAATACTAAACATAAAAACAAAATCCCAATTCAAAAAATTTAAACTTCCACTGCACAAAATACAAACAATCAAAATTTTTTACGGAATTGTTTCAAGTATTTTGAGTACGTTTTGTCTTGTATAAAGTCCTCGCAGTACAATTGGTTCGGACGGATTTTTCGGATCAAAAAATGCAAGTACCGGAACTTGACCGGGACCAAGTTTACGTAAAAACTCTGTTGCTTCACCTTCTCGTGTGCAATCCGCAATCATAAAAACTACTTTCTTGTCCTCAATAGTTTTTTTGACACTTTTTGAATTCAATACAGCAGCCTCAAGCGCCTTGCACGTTACACACCAATCAGCAGTGAAATCCACAATTACATAACACCCCGACGAAATTGCAGATTCATAATTCGCCAACGTAAACGGCTTTTCACCATTGCCATTTAACTTCGTACGCATTGCCGATTGCAGCGTATAAGGATTATTAATCACAGGAATATCATACGACAATACTACGGCAATACAAACTACAATTGCCGAAACAAACCACGCAAATAAACGCTCACGAAATAACGATACATAATCAAGACGCCCAATCATCCAACACAAAAACCAAACCGCAAAAAGTAACGTAACCGTTGATAACAATTGCTCAACCCGCACAAAATAAAGTATCCAAATAACCGCAACCAAAAGACAAAATCCCATCACCTTTTTAAATGTCTCCATCCATTGACCCGGCTTCGGCAAAAATCGTAACAACTCAGGAAACGCACCAAGCAAAAGATAAGGCGACGCCATCCCAAAACCAATCACAATATAAATCAAAAAAACCATCGGCGTATTGCCGCTTCTGATTTGTTCATCTGTCCACGTAATCGCCGTACTCAATAACGGCGCACCACACGGAATCGCAAGTAATGTTGTAATTATTCCCTTGAAATACGCCCCCGCAAATCCTTCACTTTGCATTAATTTAACCGATGTTCTGCCGCCGATAAACGCAGGAACAGAAATCTCCCAAACTCCCATCAAACTCAACGCCATTGCAAAAACAATCACCGCCATCAAAATACTAAATAACTCAAACGTAAATAACTTGCTCAACCCATAATTCAAAACCGCAAGCACAACAAACACCGAAAGCAAACCAAGTGAATAAGAAAAATTTATAAGAAATGCACGAGTTCGGCTTTTGCCCGATTGCTCAAAAAACGAAAGTATCTTGAGACCAATCACTGGCAACACACACGGCATAAAATTCAAAATCACACCGCCCAAAAACGCATAAATCAAAATCATCACAAATCCCAAACTATTCACGTTCTCTTGCGGAATATATTTTTCAGGCAACAAAAATTTCTCAACTTCTTTGACCCGAAATATAAATTGTTCATCCAATTCTGACGTCTCTGATAAAATTTTCACCGTGTCAAGCGACGAATCAAATTTTGCAACAACAGGAATCGTAAGCGGCATGCAAGCCTCAAGACAAATCTGACCGCTATAAGTTAATTTTATATCTGCATCAGATGGCAACGACTTATTGAAACAAAAAATCCATGTTACAGATTTTTCATGATGTTGTTCATTTATTTTGAAGACTTCTTCGTATTTGATTTTCGGCGGCGCAGTTGGTCGAATGTCAATGAGCGAGTCGGTAATTTCAGGAGAATCAAATTTGAAAGAACTACGTATTGAACCGCCGGCAGGTTGAGTAACAGAAAAAATATGATAACCGTTAGGAATTTTTGCCGTAACAATCATATATTTGCCCGAGAAAGATGCGGACAAATTAATAGTACCTTCAGCCGAAACAAATCCCGTACCTCTACTCGATAATCCGCTATCAATTTCCCTGTAATATTGATCAATTGCATCAAATTGTGCGTGGGTAACGCCCTGAAAAACAAACACAATCTGAAACAAAACACAAACAAACAAAAACACAAAAATATTCTTCACGTATTTTTTTGACATAATAAATACCACTTTCCAAATCGCCTATTAAACTGCTCACACGTTAAATTTCGTTTACCTTCGCCTGCTTACTTATCGGAAAACAGGCTTTTATGCTTTTGATCCCCGCAATTTATAGTACGAACAATATATAATAGGACTTTTTTCTAACCTAAAAATACATCAAAGCAACAAAAAACCTACAACGAAAAACCGCCTTTAACTCCTCCGAGACCACCCCTAGCCCCTCCGAAGGAGGAGAATAAGAAGACGCCTCCGAGTGAAGCGAATAATTCCCCTCCTTCGGAGGGGTCAGGGGTGGTCTCCTACAGGTTAGCGAAAAGGTCTAATAATTTTTAACTCTACAAAAATTGCATGTAATCTGAAAATTCATCTAATTTGACGCAACACTCCGAAAACGTGCTTACTATAATTCCACTGCTAAACTTTGCTTCTCAATTTCTTCCGCCGAATACAAACGCCCACAATTACAACCCGGACAACTTTCAGCCGTTGCATCCCAACATTTCTTTTTGAGTATATTTTGACTCCAAAACGGCCATGTTTTACATTGAGTAGGACGTTCTTCATAAAACTTGCACATCCGCGTTTTCTCATCAAGCAACACACAATCACCATTCGGATATTCCTTCAAACTACGCCGTCCGTCCGGTACTGTCCATACGAATAATTTCTCGAATAATTCCGAAGAAATGCCAAATTTTGCTGAAAGCCGATCTATTTCAGCTTGCGTTACCCAAACAAAACCGGGACATCCGCTACAACAAACGCCGCAAGATTGACAACAAAACTTGAGACCTTCACGATACCACAACAATTTCTCACCCATAAATATACCAAACACAGTTCAGAATTCGGAGACGTACACTGTTCGTACCATAAATCGCAGGACTCAAGTGCGTAAAAACCTGCTTTCCAATAAGTAAGCCGACGGAAACAAATGAAATTTAAAGTGTGAACAGTTTAATAAACGTTACGAAAATTTGTATGCTATTTGATTTTTAACAACATAACAAACAAACTTTCTTAATTAGACCTTTTCTCTAACCTAAAAATACATCAACGCAACAAAAAACCGCCTTTAACTCCTCCGAGACCGCCCCTAACCCCTCCGAAGGAGGGGAATAAGAAGATGCCTCTGAGGGAGGCGAATTATTCCCCCCCTTCGGAGGGGTCAGGGGCGGTCTCCTACAGG
>JAITDV010000453.1 GCA_031282385.1 Planctomycetaceae bacterium
TCTTTTCTTTTCGATTTACGTAACCAGGACGTAAATTAACATCAATTCCTCGATCAATTAACGCTTTTACCATTTTTACATTAGCAAGTTCAATGGCTAAGGATAATGCAGAATGACCATTGAGTGAACTATTAATATCAACTCCCAGTTTGAGAAAAATATCGACAATGTTTATCTGTGCAGCACGGGAAGATCGTAAAAAAAGTTCTATAATTCTAATATCGCTATATGGTATTAAATCACACTCTTTGAGTTTTGATTTGATTTGATTCCAGTCTTTTTTCTTGATGTATTGCATTATATCTTGGGCAAAAACTTCTACAGATATATTTTGTCCAGATTTTAATCGAACTTTGTTATTTAGCTTCTTCATATTATTTTAAATATGTATTATTTGTTTTTGTAAAAGGTTGTTGAATTGGATCTGATGAATCAAAATCATCTTTAGCAACATTTCGATCACCAACTTCTAAAAGTTTAAAACCACGGAGAACCCAATTATATTGTCCCGGTCCATAATATCTAGCCCGCAAAAGATACAAATCAATTTCACCATCCCTAATCGCATTAGTAAGGAACGAATTAGACATATTTGCAACTGCCAATTGAGGAGCCAATATAGGTATTGCTTGAGTTACCGCAGAGATTAACATATCTGCAATAAGTGATAGATGTCCACTCATCCATAAAAAACTCATTTGTAATTTGTCATCAATAGTTCGGTCAAGAGCTGAAAGAACTCGACTTGACTGGAGAGCTTTGATCTCTCCAATAATTACTTGTATTCGTTTAGTGACAATATTGACTTTTACGGCTACAAGGTCGGGACCATGTGCCCCTACTGGAGTAGCTGTCAAACCAAATCCTGTAAATCCCCAATTTTTAAGATGTTCAAGCCATAGTTTTTCTCCTGCCGATGCCATTTTTTTGGACCAGACATCGGTTTTTTCCGAAAAATTTACAATATCAGCTAACTCTCCAAAGAACTCTTTTGTCGTCTTTGTAGCAAACTTTCTCGATGTTTGAACTGCGGATTGGTTTATACTACGCATGTTTTGACTCACACCAAGCCCTCCCATTAAACCGCTTATTGTAAATTCCAACCCGTTTGGATCAATCCCATTCACCGGATCAACATGTGTGTACAAATATTTATGCAGAGATTGTGGATCATTCAGATTTCCAAAGAATGGATCTAATCTATTGAATCTACCAGTTGCCGGATCATAATATCTCGCACGTAAATACTGTTCCCGATTTTTGAATCGAATTGTTCACCATTGTACAAAAATTCGGTTAACGCTTGTTTCGCATTAAATCCAAGAGTATTACCAAAAGCATCAAATGAGTAATTTTCCGCAATTTTCCCAAGCGAATTTACCATGGCACGAGTTGAACCGTGACCATCAATGTCATATTGTAATTTTTATGTCATTTCAGATTGGACAATAACACCAAGCATCAAAATCAAGCCATTTCCACTTGTAATCTTTTGATAAATATCTTTATTTATTTTTTGCTTTATGGTAAAAATAATACCCTTGTGGTTTTCCTTCAATTTGAGCCGCAAGTTGAACTCCCCAAAGAGCGGAATTACCTTTTTTCAGGTGTAAAGCACAATAAATAAGGTAGGAAAAAACTCGATCAACATCACCAATATCTGTTTCAAGTTTAAACCAATAAAAAATGATTTCCTGATGCTCAAACCAAAGGGCTTTTTCCGTTAAAATTTCAATAGGTGTTTCCTTATAAGGAGTTAGCTTCATTTTAAAAACGTTCGTTAATTCTATAAAATGATCCAATAGTTTATTACGAACACGTTTATCACGAAAACAAACAAGAGCAACAAAAACTTCATTTCGGAGTAATTCAATATGGTCATAACTACCAACCACACTGTATTGTGTTTTAGACGGTGGATAAACACCTAGTTTTTCTAGCAGATAAATTTTCCTGCGAGTCAAATAAGCAACTTGTGATGAACGAATATTACCAACCGGTTGTTGTTGGAATTGTTCCAGATCAAATATAGCATCTCCTATCCACTGTTTACCAACCATGAATCTATATGGATCTGTGGGAGAAGGAGTAAATTGATGGATGATGACACCACCACCTTCCGGTCCTGAAATAAATTCTTCTTTGATATTCCAATCAAAGTTATGGTGGTTATCTTCACCATACCATTGTTTTGAAACATATTTTCCAGGGTTATTAAAGACCATAGGTAACTCTTCCCATGTGTAAGGAAAAGTCAGCCATGCTGGATAGTTTAAATACTTTGTAGCAGATATATGAAACAACATTTGATATAATTTCTTTTTTCAAAAATTCTTTGTGGTTAAATAGCAAATCCTGCAATTGCGGAAATTAACATAGCAGTACTGACAGCACTCTGTCCCCTTGCCGTTTCACTTCGTCGTACCAAGCCTGCCCCTTTTACTGTGTCTTTTGTCATTACATGATAAAATACTTCTGCACTAATTATCGCTGCAATCATGACATGATCTTCATAATTGGCAAAATCCCAGAGTATAAGACCAGGTTCAGCTCGCCATGCTTTGATTGGAAATGAGTAAGGAATACCATAAACATCAACCATCGAATAAGTTCCTAATGGTGACCACACGCCAGGCATATAGGGAGCATCCATCGTTGCATTCAAAACAAAACAAAAGAATATAATGGGATTTGAATAAGTCCAAGTGCCCCCTGATTCCCATGCTTTTATTTCATAGAATTGCTCATCCCCTGGTGTTGCGTCCACAATGTCTGGACGCAGAGACAAAAGATTAGCGGCAGACCCTAAAAACATATCAGCAAGATCAACAACTCTTTCAAGCATAGTTTGGTAGGATATCATATTAAGATTATCGCCACCTTTTCGTCTTCCAATTGCCCTATTAATGAAAACGTATTTACTGTCTGCACCTGTTTCTTTAATATACGCATTACCAAGAACATACGTAGCTCGAATTCCAATTAGTGCTTTTGTAAGTGCATATGCCGCTGCATACACGCCTACTCTTTTAGTTGTAGAACTTTTTTTTGTAAACGTGTCTACGAGTTTACCAATAATTTTTTTAAAGGCACCAGAACCATATAGACCTGTTGGATCAATCCTATTAACTGGATCAGCATGAGTGTACAGATATTTATGCAACGATTGTGGATCAGAGAGATTTCCAAAGAATGGATCAAGACGATTAAACCTTCCTGTTGCCGGGTCATAATATCTTGCACGTAAATACTGTTGTCCGATTTTTGAATCGAATTGTTCACCACTGTATAAGAATTCAGTTAACGCAACAGATGGGTCAAAGCCGATTGCGTTACCGTAAGCGTCGAAGGCGTAGAGTTCGACGATTGCATCGGCAAG
>JAITDV010000468.1 GCA_031282385.1 Planctomycetaceae bacterium
GTTGATGTATTTTTAGGTTAGAGAAAAGGTCTAATATTTGCAAGGTTTTAAGGAAAATCTCGGATAAAACAATAACTATATTGCAAATTATAACTCTAAATTGCAACCAGATAAGCCCATAATTTATAGCACAAAATGACTTTTTCAGGGACAACTATTTACGTACAGGAATTCGATTTGCGCCGGTTATTAATTCGCAGATTCGTTGTTCGGATAAACCTTTTGGAGTTTTTGAACCTGCTTCGTGGTGAATTTTTTCCTCAAATACAGTTCCATCGAAATCATCCGCACCATACGAAAGCGCAACTTGAGCTAAAGATTCTCCAAGCGTAACCCAATACGATTTGATGTGATTTATGTTACGTAAAATCAATCTTGAAACAGCTATTGTATGCAAAATATCTTGCGGCGAAATTGGCTCTATCTGTGTTGTCCGCGACAACTCCGTGTTCAATCCATGATAAACCAACGGAACAAAACAATCAAAATAACCCAAACCAGAATCTCCTGAATCCAATTTACAATTACCGGCAACAATTGATTCGTCCTGCAAATCCCGCAACCTTATAAAATGTTCGACCCTTTGCTCGCACGTCTCAATATGACCAAACAACATTGAAGCATTCGTAACAATCCCAAGCTTGTGAGCAACTCGATGAACATTCAGCCATTCATCTGCCGTAATTTTGTTCGGCGCAATTTTTTTTCTGACAACTTCATCAAAAATCTCTGCCCCGCCTCCCGGTAAACCAGATAAACCACACGAGCGCAACTCTGCCAAAACATCATAAACAGACTTGCCGGACTTCTCTGCAAAACTTGCAATTTCTACTGCCGTGTACGCCTTTATGTAAACCGCCGGAAACGCCGCATGAATTGCAGAAATAATTTCACAATACCAAGAAAAAGGCTTTGCCGGATGAATACTGCTGACAATATGAATTTGTGTTACGTTATTTGTTACCGCCAATTGCACCCGCCGTAATACCTCATCAACCTCAAGAACATAACCGCGAACATCACCTTCAACCGCCGCAAATGCACACAACGGACAACATACCTTGCAGATATTCGTCGGGTTAATATGAGCATTCACAACATAATAAACATTGTCCCCATGCAACTCCCGACGAATCTTATCCGCCATCATGCCAACTTCATGAAAACTAAACTCACGAAATAACCGAACTCCATCTTCAAATGTCAAACACTCGCCGGAAACTAACTTATCCTCAATACTATTTCTCACAATTAATAATTATTGTAACTACACTTTGCACGGTTACAAATCGGCTGTTTAAACTGTTTGTTCACAACTTAAATTTCCTTTACCATCACCTGCTTTCAAATTAGGTAACAGGAAAAGATAAACGAAATTTAATTTGTTACAAAAATTTGTTACAAATTTAATGTTAATTTGTTATTGTTCATTGTGTAGTCACTTTGAATTTATTTATACGCGAATTTTTATTTTTTACTTTTTAGTATCTATTCAGTTGTATGTTTATTAGACCTTTTCTCTAACCTAAAAATACATCAACGCAACAAAAAAACTACAACGAAAAACCGCCTTTAACTCCTCCGAGACCACCTCTAACCCCTCCTTCGGAGGGGTTAGGGGTGGTCTTCTACAGGTTAGTGCAAAGGTCTATTACACTTTTTATTATTTTTTTTCGTTTATCCAATCGGTATGGAATATTTCGTTGATTGGTTTATCGATTCTTTTATAAGTGTGCGCACCGAAGTAATCGCGTTGTGCTTGCAGTAAATTTGCCGGCAAGTTTTCTGAACGGTACGAGTCATAATACGACAACGCCGTTGAGAAAGCCGGAACCGGTATTCCTAACTCAATAGCAGTCTTGACAACATTGCGCCACGCATCTTGCGCCGCTCCGACAACCTCCCGAAAATACGGCGCAAGTAACAAATTTTCAAGATTCGGCTCCGCCTCAAATGCTTCCTTGATCCTTTCCAAAAACACCGCACGAATAATACATCCGCCGCGCCATAACATTGCTATTTCACCATATTGCAACTTCCAACCATACTCCTTACCCGCCGCCTGCATCTGAACAAATCCTTGCGCGTAAGAACAAATCTTCGACGCATAAAGTGCTTTGCGTATTTGTTCTACAAACTTTTTTTTGTTGCCGTTGTAATTACCAGACGGACCATTTAATATTTTTGACGCCCGTACACGTGCATCCTTAATCGCAGAAATACAACGCGCATAAACCGCCTCCGTAACAAGACTACTCGGCGTACCAACATCAAGAGCAAGTTGACTCATCCATTTTCCCGTACCTTTTGCTCCCGCCGTATCAAGAATTAAATCAACAAGATACTTGTCCGTTTTTTTATCTTTGACCGTGAAAATATCTTTTGTTATATCAATCAAATAACTATCCAATTCGCCTTTGTTCCATTCTGCGAAAGTTTGATAAATCTCTTCATTGGAGAAGTTGAGAGCATTTTTCAACATCCAGTAAGCTTCACAGATCAATTGCATATCGCCGTATTCGATTCCGTTGTGAACCATTTTAACGTAATGTCCCGCACCGCGATCTCCAACCCATTCACAACAAGGAATATCTTTTTTTGCACCTACTTTGGCGGATATAGATTGAAAAATATCTTTGACAAGATTCCAAGCTTGAGCGGAACCGCCGGGCATCATACTTGGTCCTTTGCGTGCGCCTTCTTCTCCGCCGGATACGCCGGTGCCAATATAAAGTAATCCTTGTGATTCGACAAATTTCGTGCGCCGCTCGGTGTCTTTGAAGTGTGTATTGCCGCCATCAATTATCACGTCTCCCGCTTCAAGAAACGGTATCAGCTCTTCAATAACAGAATCAATTGCCGCCGCTTGCGGATACAACAAAATTTCCGGCGCAGGAACTGCATCTTTTGATTGAATCATAAGCATTACCTTGCGCGGTCGTTTCAATTTTGAAACAAGCTCGCGTAAAGAAAACGTACCGGCTATTTTGTCTCCATGCAATTTGCTTTCGGGCAAATTGATAAATTCGTCAACTTTAGATGTTGTCCTGTTAAATACCGCCACTCGATAACCATGGTCAACCATGTTTAATACAAGATTCTGACCCATGACTGCCAAGCCCATAAGACCAATGTCATAATTTTCGCTCATTTTTATTTGAATAAGTTTTGTTGATTGTTATGTACTGTTCACAGTTTTGTGAGCAGTTGAATGTATTGACGAGCCGGTAATTGCGGGCAAAATTTATTATTGCGTCTGCAATTATTGATCAAGCTCAGCCCCAAAGGGCAAAAATTGTAATTATCAAAACAAAATTTTCAACAAGGAGGAAAACCATGCCGCCGAAAAATTCCCGCACCCCAAAAAAACACAACGAAAAACCGCCTTTAACTCCTCCGAAACCACCCCTAACCCCTCCAAAGGAGGGGAATATTCGCCTCCGAAGGAGGCGTATTTTTTCCCCTTACTCGGAGGCTTCTCCTTATTCCCCTTACTCGGAGGCGTCTTTTTATTCGCCTCCTTTGGAGGCGTTTTCTTATTCCCCTCCTTTGGAGGGGCTAGGGG